>JAEXPL010000013.1 GCA_023446865.1 Verrucomicrobiota bacterium
CCTTCTTCTCCGCCTTCAGCGCCTGGATGCGCTCCTCGATCGTGCCGGCCGTCATCAGGCGGTACACGAAAACCGGATTCGTCTGGCCGAGGCGGTGCACGCGGTCGATCGCCTGGTCCTCCACCGCGGGGTTCCACCACGGGTCGAGGAGGAAGACGTAGTCGGCGGCGTGCAGCGTGATGCCGGTGCCGGCGGCCTTCAGGCTCACGAGCATGATCGCGCGGCCGGGTGCGTTCTGGAACTGCTGCACGGGCTTCTGCCGGTCGATCGTGCCCCCGGTGAGCTCATAGCGGGCGACATCCGGGAACTGCGCGGCGAGCACCTCGCGCACGCGGTCGAGGAACATCACGAACTGCGAGAAGATCACGACCTTGTGGCCGCCGGCGAGCACCTCGGCGAGCTTGGCCACGAGGATGTTCAACTTGCCGCTCTCCTCCGTGCCGGCCTTCACCCACGGCAGCAGGTCGGGATCGCAGCACGCCTGGCGCAGGCGCGTGAGCAGCGCGAAGAGGCTGAACGACTTCTCGCGCATCGCGGAGCCGAGGTCGCTGCCGAGGCGGCGCAGACCCTCGTCGCAGATCTTCGCGTACTCGATCCGCTGCGCGTCGGTGAGCGGGCAGCGCAGGTCCATCACGACCTTGGCGGGCAGCTCCTTGGCGACCTCGTCCTTGGTGCGGCGGAGCACGAACGGCGCGATCTGCACGCGCAGCCGCTCCACGGTGCCGTCGCGGTCGCGCAGCAGCGCGGCCTCGAAGCCGGCGCGTGTGCCAAGCAGGCCGGGCAGCAGGAAGCGAAAGATCGACCAGAGATCGAGCTGGCGGTTCTCCAGCGGAGTGCCGCTGAGCACGAACCGGTGCCGGGCGCGGATCGCCTGGCAGGCGTGCGTGACCTTCGCGTCGGGGTTCTTGATGAACTGCCCCTCGTCGAGGATCGCGTAACCGAATTCCACCTGCGCGAGCTGGTCGCGGTGCTTGCGCAGCTGCGCGTAGCTCGCAAGCCAGAGCACCGGCTCCGGATGGGAGAGGAAATCATGGCCGCTCTTGAGGATGTCGACCTTGAGCTGCGGGAAAAACCGCGCCGCCTCCTCGCGCCACACCGGCACGACGCTGGCCGGGCACACGACGATGTGCCGCAGCCCCGCCAACGGCCGCGAGGCGAACAGCGACAGCACCTGCACCGTCTTGCCGAGGCCCATCTCGTCGGCGAGCAGGCCGTGGCAGTCCGTCTCGCCGAGGTGGACCATCCACTCGACACCGCGCCGCTGATACTGGCGGAGAAACTCCGGCAGCGCCGTCGCCGCCACCTCGCCCTGGCCGAGCACGCGTTGTTTCCACGCCTCCAGCTCCGGGGTGAGCGTGACCTGCCAGCGCGCCTCGTTGAAGAGCGAGAAGACCAGGTACGGCGGCACGGAGTCGCCGTGGAGATCGGCGGTCATGCGTTTCCACGCCTGCACGCCCTCCCACTTCTCGGCCGCCAGCGACACGATGCCGACACCGGGCAGCAGCACCTGTTGGCCGGCCTGTTTCGTCACCTCGGCGACCTCCTCGGCCGTGAGCAGACGTTCGCCCGTGCGGAAGACCCAGCGTAGATCGATGCCGGCGCCGCCGCGGCTGCGCACCGCCTGCGCCTCGACGTCGATCGTCCGCACGCCTTCCTGCAGGCCCTTCACCGCGGGGTCGACCTCGACGGAGAAATGCTTGCGCCACTGCGGCAGCACGTTGCGCAGAAACTCCGGGATCTCGCGCACCAGCTCGAGGACATAGGCGTGCTGGTCGGGGTGGAAATGGAAGTGCGCCTTGCGCGCGTAGGTCGCGAGGCCGATCGCCTTCGCGCGGTCGGTGGCGTTGAGATGCAGCGTATTGGCGCTTCCGGCACCGTAGGCCGGCAGGCGTTGGCCGTCGGCCTCGACCCAGTATGCCACGCAGGAGAGCCCCTTATCCACCGGGCGGAAATGCAGCAGGAACTCGCGCCCCGGCTCGCCCGCGACTTCGGGGGGGGGCGCCTTCGGCTTCGCTTCCGCGGCGGGCGCAGCCTTGGCCGGCCCGCCCTTCGCCGGAGCCGCCTTCGCGTCCGGCGGTACCGCGGGCTTCGGGGTGGAGGACGGCAACGCCGGGAGCTCCTCGGCCACCAATTCCTCGATCTCGTACAGCCCGGCCACCGCGATCGCCTGCGCCACCGTCTCGTCCGTCGACGACGACCGCACCGACGGTTTTCCGTCGGCCCATTCGATCACGGTGTAATCCTCCTTCTTCTCGACGCGGCGATGGATGATCGCGTCGCTGGCCCCCAGCTCGATCTCCCGAATCTGGCTGCCGCGGTAGATCTCGCGGCCCAGTTCCAGCGCCCCGGACGCGAAATGCGTCTCCCATTCCTCGGCGAGGCGCTCGAACCACCACTCGAGGGCTTGCGGGGAATAGATGCGCTTGGGGCCGTGCGTGTGCATCAAGGGTATAAAAGGTCGAAGTTAGAAATTCGGGGCACCGCGCCGCAATCGGAATTTTCACGAGAAGATCGCCGACCGGTGAAAATCAGGCCCGCCACAAAGAACCACGCGCGCCAGCGCGGCCGCCCGCAAGCCGTGCCACCATCGGCCGCAACGCGCTCGACCCTGCAACCGGCGCCCATTTTCTGATTCCGCTGCGCCGTTTCCCCGTTTGACTCGGCCTACTCATGGCGTTCGCCCCTTCCCTCTTCCGCTCCGGTCCCAAGGGCCGCGCCACGCCGGCCGCCGCCCGTTGGGCCACCATCCGGCTCTTCGCCATGGATGTCGACGGCGTCCTTACCGACGGCTCCATCTACGTCTCCTCCGACGGCGCCGAGATGAAACGCTTCTCCGTGCTCGACGGCATGGGGCTCGCCCGCCTGCGCCAAGCCGGTGTCGCCGTCGCGTGGATCTCCGGCCGCGAATCCGGCACCACCACCCGCCGCGCCGCGGAGCTCAAGGTGCCCCCCCTCATCCAGGGCCGCCCCGCCAAGCTCGTAGCATTGCAGGAACTCGCCACCCGCCTCGCGCTCTCACCGGAGAGCATCTGCTACATGGGCGACGACGACATCGACACTCCCGCCATCTCCTGGGCCGGCATCGGCGTGGCCCCGGCCGCCGCCATGCCCAGCGCGCTCGCCGCCGCCGACTACGTGCCCGCCCGCGCCGCCGGCGCCGGCGCCGTGCGCGAAATCTGCGAACACATCCTCGCCCACCGCAGCGCCTGAGCGCCTCGCCACCGCCCACCGCCGACCGACAACGTTCCACCGCCACCGTCCACCCAGCCGCGTACCACAGCGAAAGCGAGGAACGCAGCGAGGGAGGCCCAAGGC
>JAEXPL010000022.1 GCA_023446865.1 Verrucomicrobiota bacterium
TCTACGACACGATGAACTTCCTGCAGTGCGACGTGGTGACGTACTGCATCGGCATGGCCGCCTCGATGGCGACCGTGCTGCTCGCCGCCGGCACGAAGGGCAAGCGTTTCGCGCTGCCCAACAGCCGCGTGATGATCCACCAGCCCACGGGCGGCGCCTCCGGCCAGACGGCCGACATCGCCATCCAGGCCAAGGAGATCATCCGTTGGCGCCGCACGCTCAACGAGATCATTGCCAAGCATTCCGGCAAGACGGCCGAGCAGGTCGAGAAGGACTCCGATCGCGACTACTACATGAGCGCGCAGGAGGCCATGGCCTACGGCATCGTCGACAAGGTTTTCGAGTCCAAGAACGAAGTCGCCGCCACGCTCAAGGCCGTCGCCTGAGCCCCACGCCTCCCTCCCCAACTCCGCGCTGCGGTCGCGCCTCTTCCCGATGGCCAAATCCTCGCGCATGACGCTTTGCTCCTTCTGCGGGAAGTCGCAGTCGGAGGTCCGCAAGATCATCGCCGGCCCCGGAGTCTACATCTGCGACTCCTGCGTCACCGTCTGCAAGACGATCATCGACCGCGAGCTCAAGACCGCCGCGCCCGAGCCGGGCGCCAAGCCCACGTTCCGCCTCGTCAAGCCCGCCGAGATCAAGAAGGTCCTCGACGATTTCGTGATCGGCCAGGACCACGCCAAGAAGGTCCTCTCGGTGGCGGTGTACAACCACTACAAGCGCCTCTCGTTCGACGCCAACCGCAACTCCCCCGCGCCGCAGATCCAGGGCGACCTCGCGGCCGAGTTCCACGATGTCGAGGTCGAGAAGAGCAACATCCTCCTCGTCGGTCCCACCGGCTCGGGCAAGACCCTCCTCGCCCGCACGCTGGCCAAGATCCTCGACGTCCCCTTCGCCATCTCCGACGCCACCACGCTCACCGAGGCGGGCTACGTGGGCGAGGATGTGGAGAACGTCGTCCTCCGGCTCCTCCAGGCGGCGAACTACGATGTGAAGCGCGCCGAGTGCGGCATCGTCTACATCGACGAGATCGACAAGATCGCCCGCAAGTCGGAGAACCCCTCGATCACCCGCGACGTGTCCGGCGAGGGCGTGCAGCAGGCGCTGCTCAAGATCCTCGAGGGCACCACCTGCAGCGTTCCGCCCCAGGGCGGCCGCAAGCACCCGAATCAGGAATACATCCAGGTCAACACCTCGAACATCCTGTTCATCTGCGGCGGCGCCTTTGTCACGCTCGAACAGATCGTGCAGCGCCGCGCCGGCAAGCGCGTGCTGGGTTATGGCATCGCGCAGGATGCGGCCAAGCAGCTCACGCCCGAGGAGATGATGCGCACCATCGCTCCCGAGGACCTTTTCCAGTTCGGCATGATCCCGGAGTTTGTCGGCCGCCTGCCGGTCGTCTCCGTGCTCGACGCGCTCACCGTGCCGGATCTCGAAAAGATCCTGCTCCGCACGAAGAACGCGATGCTCAAGCAGTACTCCAAGCTCTTCGCGATGGACGGCGTGAAACTGCGCTTCAGCCGCGACGCCGTCCACGAGATCGCGCTCAAGGCGATGGAGCTCAAGACCGGCGCCCGCGCGCTGCGTTCGATCCTCGAGAAACTCATGCTCGACGTGATGTACGAGGTGCCGCACCGCCAGGGCGTCGCCGAGGTCGTCGTCGATCGCGGGGTCGTGCTTGGCAAGAAGAAGCCGATGGTTCGCCTGGCCGCCCCTGCCGCCGCCGAGGCCAAGGAAGCGGACACCGAAAACGCCGCCTGAGTGGCGAGCATTCGGTTGCCGCGACTCCACGAGCGAACCTCCGGCTAGCGTTGGTGAAACCGCTGGCCGGCATGTTCTCCCCGTGGGTCCGGTCTCCGACCGGACACCTCCGATTCTAGCCGAGACGGCCGGCTCACGTATTTCGGCGTCCAGTCGGAGACTGGACCTACGCGCGGACTGCCTGAGCACGCCTGCGCGACATTTGGGCGGCCGAGCGATGAGAGATGTGGTCTAGGGCCGGAATCTTCGCGGCAGGGCGCAGAGCCCGTTTCGCCGGTTGCCCGTTCGCGTGGCGGCTGGCGCTCGTCTCTCGACACTCGTCACGGTTGCGCGCCGCCCCTGGCCCGGGCCTGGGGCTATACCGCCGCCGAACGGGGGCGGGCGGGTTTCGGCCACCAGCCGAGCTTCTGCAGCTCCAGACGAGGCTGCTCCACATAACAGCTGCCGAAGGAAACCAGCAGTTGGCGACGCGCGGTGGCGACATCGGTTGCCTTGGCCTGCCGGTCGCGCCAGCCGAGGGTGCGCCCGTCGAAAGTGAACGCGGCCGGATCGGTTTCCTCCAGCACGGCCTCCAGCAGGCCCGGCTCGGTCGCGCGCCCCGCGGCGAGGGTGGCGGCGAGGAGCAGATTCACGAACCCGTGCATCGGGCCGGCGGGACCGGCCGAGCGCAGCGGGCGGTGCAGGCCACCGGTGCATTTCATCGGCAGGCCGAGCGCCGCGACGGCGGCCAGCGCGGCGGCGGTTTGGGCGGAGGACGGCGCCGCGGCCGCATCGCTGCCGCCGGTGCGCAGCTTGTAGCCGACGATCGGCGACCCACTTGCCGCCTGGCCCGACAGCTCCGCGAGCAACTCGAGCTGGCTGGCCAGCGTGGGTGCGGGGGCGAGTTCGACGAACGCCTGGCGGATCCCGCCGGACTGGCGCCCGAGGAGGGCGTGGATGCCGGCGAGCAGCTTGCGCAACGGTGTCGGCGCAAGGGCGTCGGCCGGCGGGCGCAATTCGAGCGTGTCGATGGCAACAGCGTTGCCGTGGAGCTGGCTGAGCCGGCGGATGACGGCGAGGTCGGTCTCGAAGTTGGCGAGAAACTCACCGGCGTTGCGCCCGCCGCGCGGCAGGACCGAGATCTCGAAAGGCTGGATGCCGCCGGCACCGGCCGCCGTGAGTTCTTCGAGCTTCAGCACCGGGCAGACAAAGCGCGCGATCAGGCCGGCAGAGTCGGCGGCGCGTTCCTTTCGATAGAGCGACAGCGCTTCGGCGACCGGCAGCGACGCCGGTGGGAACAGACCGGCGAAGTCGAGGCTGCGATGGAGGAGGGAAGCGAGCGCGCTGGGCATGATCGGAGACGGTAAACGGTCCAGTTAAGCGGCCGCGTCGGGCGCGCGGCAAGCCGCGTCTGCGACGAAAATTCCGCCATTTCGCTCCACGCTGCGCTGCCGTGAAAAATCGCGAAAATGGCCGTTGACAGTGCCCCGGGCGACTCCCACGTTCCCGCCCCTCATCACCTGTTGCAGGGTGGAGCAGTCTGGTAGCTCGTCAGGCTCATAACCTGAAGGTCCTGGGTTCAAATCCCAGCCCTGCACCCAATTTC
>JAEXPL010000040.1 GCA_023446865.1 Verrucomicrobiota bacterium
CGGCGTGGATGCCCTCGGGCACGAAGGTGTTGCCGAGGGTGTACATCTTCATGAGCGGGGTGAGGTGGGCGGTGTCGCCGAAGTCGTAGGTGAACTTGCCCTTCGTGAGCGAGGGGCAGGAGGCCGGTTCGACCGCGAGCACGCGGGTGTTGCGCTCGCCGCGCAGCTTCTTGCCGAGGAAGGGGAACGCGAGGCCGGCGAAGTTGCTGCCGCCGCCCGCGCAGGCGATGACGACATCGGGGTAGTCGCCGGCGGCCTCGAGCTGCTTGAGCGCCTCCAGGCCGATGACGGTCTGGTGGAGGGCGACGTGGTTGAGGACGGAGCCGAGGGCGTACTTGGCCTGCGGATCATGCGCGGCGACCTCGACGGCCTCGGCGATGGCCATGCCGAGCGAACCGGTGCTGTCGGGATGTTTCGCGAGGATGGCGCGGCCGGCCTCGGTGGTGTTGGAGGGGCTGGCGATCACCTTGCCGCCCCAGGTCTCCATCAACGCGCGACGGTAGGGCTTCTGGTGGTAGCTGACCTTCACCATGTAGATGAGGACCTCGATGTCGAAGAACGCACCGGCGAGGGCGAGCGAGGATCCCCACTGGCCGGCGCCGGTCTCGGTGATGATGCGCTTCACGCCCTCGCGCTTGTTGTAGTAGGCCTGCGGGATGGCGGAGTTGGGCTTGTGCGAACCGGCGGGGGAGACGCCCTCGTTCTTGAAATAGATCTTGGCCGGGGTGCCGAGGAACTGCTCGAGGCGGCGGGCGCGGTGCAGCGGGGTGCAGCGCCACTGGCGGTAGATGTCGCGCACCGGCTCCGGAATCTGGATCCAGCGGTCGGTCGACACTTCCTGCTCGATCACGGCCATCGGGAAGATGGGCGCGAGATCCTGCGGGCCAATGGGCTTCATCGTGCCCGGATGAATCACCGGCGGTAGCGCGGCGGGCAGGTCGGCCGCGATGTTGTACCAGGCGGTCGGAATCTCGGTTTCGGGAAGCAGATATTTGACGTTGGCCATGAGGGTTGCGGGGACGAAGGGGCGCGGGACCGGCGGGGGAGCGGGGCGCGGAAAGGGTTTGGAAGAGCCAAGCAGAGCGCGCCGCGGGCGGCAGGGAAAGCGTTTTTGTGCACGCAAGTGCGCGGCGCGCCGCGCCGGGGCGAAGGCGCTGGCGCGCTTTCGCGAGTCCACGCCACCGCGGCATACCGGCGCCACCGCGCGGGGGCCGGGTTCCTCTGTCGGGTCAGGGCGCCGGGGTTGCGCCGAGGACTTCAATCACCGCGCGCAACGCGGGCTTGGGCTCGCCCGCGCGATCCCAGAGCAACGGGTAATCGGTGCGGCCGCGGATCGGGAAGTTGTTGAGCCAAGAAGTGCGGTCGGTGGTGCCCCAGAAGGTCACGCGGGTGAGGTTGGAGCTGTGTTTGGCGAATACGGTGAAGATCTCGGCGTAGCGGCGCGCCAGTTCGGCCTGCTTTTCCGCCGGCATGCCGGCACGGTACGGGTCGAGCTCAGGCGCGGTCTCGAAGAGGGTCGAGATCTCGGCGCCGAAGTAGTTCATCGGTCGCGGGAGCACGGTGACGTCGAGCTCGGTGATCATCACCTTGAATCCGGCGTTGGCGAAGTCGTTGAGCGAGGCCTCGATCGCGCCGATCGTGGGCCAGTCGAGGCCCCAATGACCCTGCGAGCCCACGGCGTCGATCCGCAGCCCGCGGGCGCGGATCGCCTGGACGAGCTTGAGCACACCCGCGCGTTTCACGGGGTTCTCGAGGGAGTAGTCGTTGTAGTAGAGCTCGGCGTCGGGATCGGCCTGATGGGCCGCCTCGAACGCCGCGAAGATGCCCTCCTCGCCGAGGATGCGGTACCAGGGCTTGTCCGTGCGCAACTGGCCGTCGTCGTCGCGGATGGCCTCGTTGACGACATCCCAGCCGGCGACCTTGCCCTTGTAGCGGCCGACGACGGTGGCGATGTGATGACGGAGACGCTGCAGAAGCGCCTCGCGGGAGATCTCGGAGCCGTCGGCATTCTGGAAGACCCAGGCGGGTGTCTGCGAATGCCACATCAGCGTGTGGCCGATCAACTGCATCCGGTCGCGCTGGCCGAGCGCGACGAAACGATCCGCCAGGTCGAAGTCGAATTGGTCGGGCTTCGGCTCGATGTGCTCCCACTTCATGATGTTGCCCGGGGTGATCGAGTTGAAGTGCGTCGCCAGGAGTCTCTCGCTGATCGGGTCCTCGCCCTTGATCAGATCGGTGCCGAGCGCGGCGCCGATGTGAAAGCGGCTGCCGACGGCGTCTTTGAGAGAGGGAGTGACCGGAGCTGCGGGCTCGGCGGCGTAGGCTCCGCAGGCGAGCAGGGCGAGTCCAACGAGGATGGTGAGGCGGGGATGGCGAGGCATGGCGGCAGAAGTTCGCTCGAACGCTGGTAGCGTCAATGACGCGTTCGGGTGATGCGGGGGCGTTCCGCCGCGGGCGGTTTCGTGCGCGGCAGGTGTCAGTCTCGATTCTTGCGTGGTCCTCTTGCGGCATGGCGAGGTTCGCGGCTGAACGGTGTGCTGGGAGAACGAGAATTGGCGGCGGTTTCCTGGTGGCGTTTCTGCATAGCTTGCCGCCCGCGGCAGACCGCGAGGCTCGTAACTCCACGCCAGGTCCACCCGCTTCATTAACGTCATTTGCCCCACCTGAGGCGTGAGCTTCGAGGTGGCAACACCGCCGCTCAAGGAGCTGCCCGCGGAGCTCGATTGTTTGGGCTCGGGACGCGCTACTCGACAACGAGGAGGTCGACTTGCGGGCGGCAGAAGAGGCGTAGGTCGTGGAAGCTGCCGATGCCGCGGGTGGTGTGGATCCAGCGGCCTTCCCAATGGTGCAGACCGGCGGCGAAACGCTTGTCCGCCACCGGAGCGAGAGGCGCGCCGAGGAAGGGCAACCGGAACTGCCCGCCGTGGGTGTGGCCGCAGAGCAGCAGATCCCAGTCGAGCGGGCGGAAGAGGCTCTTGGTATCGGGATTGTGGCTGAGGACGATTCGGAGGGCGTTGCCGCGCGGCGGGAGCGAGGCGAAGGCGCGGCTGGGCTCGCAGTCGCCGGCCCATGGATCGCCAACGCCGACCAATTGGATGGGGTTCCCGCCGAGGTCGAGCGTGTGCGAGGCGTTGCGCAGAAGCCGGACTCCGGCACGTGCGAGAAGGTCGGAAACGGGCAGGAAGGAGGCGTTGGCGCCGCGCGCGGCCGACCAGCGGCCGCCATCGTGGTTGCCGAGGCAGGCGAACGTCGGCACGGACGCGGCCAATCGGTGGAGCGTGCGTTCGTACTCGGGCGAGGCGGTAAACGGACCGGGGATGAAGTCGCCGGTGAGCGCGGCGAGGTCCGGCTTCAACCCGAGGCCGAGCGTGATGGCCCGATCGACGAGTGCGAGCGACGCGGCATCCGAGATGTGGAGGTCCGAGAGGTGGAGAATCCGAAGCGGCGTGCCGCGGCCGAGTGGGACGTGAACCTTGTCGCAGTCGAGCCAGCGCGGCTCGAGCCATCGGGCGTAGCCCGCCGCCCCGAGACCGGCGAGCAGGGCCGCGCCCAGAAACCGGCGACGGGTGAGGAGGGCGGCGGGGCGAACCGGAGCCAGTTGGGGACCCAGCGGCGGCATGGCGGTGACTCTATCCGGCGAGCTCGGCGGCGAGTTGCTTCGCGGAGCGGCGCACGCCGGCGAGGATCGCGTCGGCTACGGCAGCGGGGAACTTCTTCGGGAGCGAGGGGGCGACGCGGTCGAGCACGGCGGGCGTGGTCTCGACGAGCTCGGCGAGCAGGGCGGGCATGTCCGGCACGCCGCAGCGTTTGCCGGTCTCGAACCAGTGGCGGGCGCGGATCTCGGCCCAGCGGTAGTGGCGCGACTTTCCCTCCACGGCCATTGCCATCTTCACCTTCTCTGGAGCGTACTGGCCTTGGCTGTGCCCGAGGATCGGATGCGCGGAGAGGATGTCGTAGAGCGGGGTGAGCCGGTAAGCCCCACCGGGGAGGATGAAGAGGGAGAAGTTCTTCGCGTGACCGTCGATTGCGGCGAGGAGCCAGAAGACGACTTGGGCGCGGAGGAACTGGCGGAGGTCGTCGGCGGCGTTGTGCGAGGCTTGGAGGATCGTGGCAACGCGGCGCATGCCCGGGCCGCCGTCGCTCTCGTACTTGGAGGCGGGCGGCGTAGCGGTGGCCTGGCAGAAGTCCTCCTGCGGGAGCCGCAGCCAGTATTTGCCGTCGGTGGATAGCCGGCGGTCGAAGCGCTCGATGACCAGCGCCTTCTTGCTGCCGAAACTCGTGATCTGGCAGGGGGCGACGGCCAGGCCGTACTCGCGGACGATCTGGGCGCAAAGCCACTCATTTTCGATGGAGGTCGAGAAATCGATGCCCAGCGGCAGGGTGCCGATCGGTAGCTTGAGGATGTGCGTGGTGGGCGTGGCGCCGGTCGGACGATGCCAGGCATTCTTGTGCCAGAGCAGGGCGGTCTTCTCCTGTGCGCCGGCGATCGAAATGCGGAAAGGCTCGGTGTCGTCGGGCACTTGGCCGAGGCCGAGGGCGCCGGTATTGGCGAGTTCGGACGCGATGGCGGCGTCGCTGAGGGGCTGACCGGTGATGCGCTGGATGTCCGGAGCCTCGGCATCGACGGGCAGAAGCTGCAACGCACCGACGCAGTCGCGTCCGATTTGCTGCAGGAGGTCGAAGACGGCGGTGGAGGCGGTTTTGAATCGTCGGTGGATGCGCTCGCGGATCTGGCGGTTGTCGGGGAGGAGATTGTCGAAGTACGCTTCGACACCTGTGCGGTAGGGCTCGGCGGACGGCCGGAGGGGGAACGCGAGCGAGATCGGGCGCGCGGCAGGGGAGGAGAGCCAGGTGTCGGCGTAACGGAACTCGTGGGTGCTCGCGGCGGTGCGAGTCCAGGTGCCGACGCGCTCGCCGTTCATCCAGACCGAGAGCTCGCTGTACTTGGCGAGGCGGCCCATGGCTTACCACTCCCCGGTCTGCTCGGTCTTTTCGCGGTGGCGGAGGACGACCTCGACATTGAGCGCGTTGAGGACGCGCAGGACCTTGGCGAAACTCGCCGGGCCGGGATTGGTCTCGAGCTGGGAGATGGCGTTCTGGGCGAGTCCGGTGCGGGCGCCCACGGCCTGTTGGGTCATCTGCCGCTCGCGGCGGAAACCGCGCAGGATGACGCCCAGCTGCTCGGTGGTCTTGATTGGGAAGTCAACCATATCGTGTAAAACAGATAAAGCCGAGATAGCTACTTTGCAAGATAAATGCGGATTATGCGGTAAACGTGATGGCGGCGACTCCGGAGCGGACTGCCATCTACGCCACCAGCGGCTCGATCTCGCGGTCGAGGCGGGGGCCGAGGGCGGCGCGGGCGAGCTCGATGTCGCGGGCTTGCTGTAGGTTCAGCCAGAAGCGTTCGCCGGTACCGAAGAAACGGCCGAGGCGCAGGGCGGTGTCGGCGGTGACGGCGCGGCGGCCCTTGATGATCTCGGTGAGGCGCGAGGCGGGAATCCCGGTGCGGCGGCTGAGCTCGTTGCCGGAAAGGCCGTTGGGCTTCATCCAGTCTTCCAGGAGGATCTCGCCGGGGGTGATGTTCGAAAGGTCGGATGTGGGAGTCTTGCTCATGGCGTTCAATGGTAGTCGACGATTTCGACGTCGTGGGCGTCCTGTTCCTCCCAGCGGAAGCAGATGCGCCATTGGTCGTTGATGCGGATGCTGTGCTGGCCGCGACGGTCGCCCTTCAGCGCTTCAAGTCGGTTCCCGGGCGGCAGGCGCATGATCTCAAGCCGGTCGGCGGCGGCGAGTTGGAGCAGTTTCCGACGGGCCGTGCGCTGGATTTCCGAAGGGAAACGGCGCGCTGGCTCACCGTCGAAGACCGATTCCGCGTCGGCGTCGGCAAAGCTTTTTATCACACCTATTACGCTGGACGTAATAGGTGTTACGGCAAGCGTAATAGCGGCGCCGCGCCGAGTTGGTGACTAGCCCTTACCTTCCAATCGCGGCGATCTTCTTCTCGATGCGCTCAAGGACGGGGAGGGGCAGCGCGAGTGCCTTGGCCCTATCCAAGTGCCTCCGCGCGGCGCCCTGCATTCCTTCCTGTGCGTCGAGCCACGCGAGGTATGCATGACAGAAGACGCGGTCAGTGGTGGAGTCTGTTTCTGCGAGCACTTCTTCGAGCAGGATGCGGGCTTCCCGGTTCCGCCCGAGCTCGGCTAGAACCGAGCCTCGCGTCCCGCGGAGAGTGACCGAATTCGGTGAGGCGAGCAGTGCGTCGTAGGACCAGCGGTCGATTTCGGGAGCCCACTCGGAGATGCCGTAGTTGAGGAAAAGCGTGATCAGGTGGTCGATGTAGTGGGCGCGGGTCGCTGCGGCCAAGGGCTCCTGCTTCAGCAAGTCATCGATTATGGATCGGGCTTCGGTGAACTGGCCTTTTGCTGCGAGTAGACCGGAGGCCATCAATCGAATGTCCGGTTCACTTGGGTACTTGGAGGCCAAGTCGTCGAACGCAGCTTCGGTCTCTTCTCTCATGCCTTGGCTTGCGATCTGGTTGTACCGGGCGACATCGGCGTAGAACTGAGCGCGGCCGCGCTTCTCGCCACGGGTTTTCCAATGTAGCACGATCTGGAGCACATCGTTTGGCTGCGGGGAGCCGCCGATCTCGCCCCATGCCGGATAGGCCGAGTTGTAGATCGTGAGAACAAACTGGAGGATCAGAACGAAGAGAACGTACCGAGTGGGGGTTGTGCTCCAGACCCAGTGCCACAGCAGGTTGTCCCGCAGGACCGCCAAGCAGACCACCGCAACCGCTACCTCGGCGCCGATTCCGCCCAAATAGTAGATGGTCGTGCGGGGAAACGAGACGAGGTGCGGACTCGGGTGTGGCCGTACATAGCCATGAGTCGGATAGACGGACCAGAGCAGTTCGAACGATCGGCGGCGAAGGTGGACTAGGCACTTCCCAGAGCCGACGAGAAAACGGCTGGTGCGAATGCCGACCAACCGACCGGCGAGCCAGTGGCCGGCTTCGTGAACTCCGATCACGAAATGGAGTGCGAGGAAGCCGACGATGAACAGCCCCGGAAGATCAAGGAGACCGACGTTGAGATGCGTGTCGGCAGCGAGGATCGCCAACGGATAGACGAGGACCGTCAGGCTTACCCACCGAGGCACGTGCCGCTTTCGCGGCGGCGTGCTCGGAAGTGCCGACGGTGGGGCATCCATGACGAACGGAGCCCGGTTGTGCTTACCCGACCCAGGCGCGGGCGTTGTAGAAGAGCTTCATCCAGGGGCCGTCCTCGGGCCAGTCGGCGGGGTGCCAGCTGTTGAGGACGGTGCGCATCACGCGCTCGGGGTGAGGCATGATGATCGTCACGCGGCCGTCGCGGGTGGTGAGCGAGGTGATGCCGCGGGGCGAGCCGTTCGGATTGAGCGGATACTGCTCGGTGGCCTGGTGCTTGTTGTCGACGAAACGGGCGGCGACGAGACCGGAGCTGTCGCAGGCGTCGAGCGCGGCGGCGTCCTTGAACTCGGCGTAGCCCTCACCGTGCGAGGAGGCGATGGGGAGGACGCTGCCGGCCATGCCCTTGAACAGGACGCTCGGGCTCTCCTCGAGGCGGACCGAGACGAAACGGGCTTCGAAGCGCTCGGAGCGGTTCTGCACGAAGCGCGGCCAATGGTCGGCGCCGGGGATGATCGAGTGCAGGTTGCTCATCATCTGGCAGCCGTTGCAGACGCCGAGTGAGAACGTGTCGGGCCGCGCGAAGAACGCGGCGAACTCGGCGCGGGCGCGCTCGTTGAAGAGGATGCTCTTGGCCCAGCCTTCGCCGGCGCCGAGGACGTCGCCGTAGCTGAAGCCGCCGCAGGCGACGAG
>JAEXPL010000053.1 GCA_023446865.1 Verrucomicrobiota bacterium
GGGCTGCACAACGGGTGCGGGTACTGTGGCAGAAAGTCTGGCTGAGTCCACCGGGGCGGTACAGTCCCGGAAAAGGCGCGCCGGGGGGCGGACAGCCCGGATCGCCGTTCTAGCGAACGGCGGCGCGGCAGATGAGGCGGACGGGCGGCGCCCGGGCGGAACAGAAGCTGTTCCGCTACGAACGGAGAGCGGCGGATAGCCGTTCGTGGGAACGGCGCCACAGACGGATTACGGACCGAAACGCTCACGCGTTCCGCTACGAGCGCGGATCGCTGTCCGCGCGGACAGCGCCACGGCGGAGGGAGACGGGGCGTCTGTTTCCTGTTTTGCGGTGACGAACTGGCCGGCGCACTGCCGGCCGGCGGGCGTCAGGGCACCTTGGCGGGCGCCGATTCCTCGGCGGGGGCGATGACGGCGGCGACGGCGCTGCGCAGGGCGCGGAGGCGGTCGCTGTCCTCGACCGGGCGCTGGTCGGTGCTCTCGACGTAGAAGGTGTCGATGGCGATGCCGCGCTCGGTGCCGATGCGGGCGAACGTGATGTCGAAGCCGTGTTCGAAGATCACGCGGGCGATCCGGTAGAGCAGGCCGATCTGGTCCTGGGCCTGGATCTCGATGATGGTGCGCTTGAGCTCAAGCTCGTGGTAGACCTCGACGACCGGCGGCACGTTGCCGTGGAGGGAACGCTCCTCTTGCGACAGGCGACTGACGCGGATCTTGCGCGCCTGGGCGAGAATGTCGGGCATCAGGTCCTTGTTGTGGACGAGGGCGTCCTCGACGGTCTTGCGGAAGACCTCGAGCGCGTTCTGGTTCTGCACGGGACCGCGACCGGGCTCGACGACGTGGAACGTGTCGATGGCGATGTGGTCGGCGCGGGAGATGACCTTGGCGCTGAGAATGTTCCGGCCGGCGCCGCTGAAGGCGCCGGCGAGGCGGTAGAAGAGGCCGGCGCGGTCCCAGGTGACGACGTTGGCGACGGTGTAGGAGCGGTTGAGGTCGTCCTTCCACTCGAGGATCGGCCGCAGGCTGCCGACCGAATCGGCGGCGGAGATGGTCGCGAGGAGCCGGTTGACCATGCCGATGTGGAGCACGATCTCGTCGGGGGCGGTCTGGACGAAGTAGCGTTCCGGAAGAAGGTTGAAGTGCGCGGTGATCTCGTCGGCGCTGACGCCGGGGACTTTCTGGGCGATGAGGTCGCGGTGGAGCATGGCTTTGCGGTCGGCGTTGCGTTTATCGGCGGCGGCCCCGCCGAGGGTGAGGCGCTCGGCGGTGCGGGAGTAGAGAGTGGTGTGGAGTGTGTTCTTGTAGCTGTTCCAGAGTTCCGTCGACGTGCCGCGGGCGTCGCAGAAGGTGTGGACGTAGAGGTAGCGGAGCTTCTCGACGTCGCCCATCATTTCCGCGAAGTGCGCGATGGTCGCCGGGTCATCGAGATCATGTTTCTGCCAGAAGCGTGCCATCGCGAGATGATGGCGGATGACGAAGGCGACGATCTCGGCGTTTTTGGCGTCGATGCCGAAGCGTTCGAGGATGGGGCGGGAAAGGTGGACGCCGGATTCGGCGTGGCCCTGGATGCCGGTGCCCTTGCCGATATCGTGCAGGAGGAGAATGAGATAGAGGAGCGTGTGGTCCTCGCACTGGTGGAGCACCTCGCGGTAGCGGCGTTCCATCTCGCCCTCGGCGGCGTAGATGGCGTCAAGCTCGCGGATCGTGTTGAGAGTGTGGATGTCGGCGGTGTACCGGTGATAAAACTCGTGCTGGACGAGGCAGTTGAGCTGCTCGAATTCAGGCACGAAACGGCCGAGGATGCCGAGCTCGTGCATGAGCGAAAGGGCGGGATGGACGCCGCCGGCCTCCTGCAGGATGGCCTTGAAGCTTTCGATGGCGCCGGGCGCGCGCTGGACGGTGTCGTTGCAGAGCGGGGCGGAGGCGCGGATGAGCGACTGCAGGTCGAGGTCGGGGGTGCACTCGAGCTGCTGGCAGTGGCGGAAGACGCGGACGAGGCGCTCGGGGTCCTCGATGAAGACGGTGTTGCGCTCGGCGGAGAGGCGGTTGCCGCGGAGGATGAAGCCGTCGATGGACTTGGGGCGTTCGGTGCGGCGGGAGCGGATGAGGGCGCGCAACGAGAACCGGCTGGGGGCGTCGGCCAAGGTGAGGGCGAGGCGGTCCTCGACGAGCTTGGAGATGCGGTAGACGGCCTGGGCGTTGCGGTAGTACTCCTGCATGAACGCCTCGACGCGTTCGACGATGTCCTCGGCGGTGTAGCCGAGGCCGAGGGCGACGCGCGGCTGGTTGTCGAGGTTGAGCAGGTCGTTGGCGTGGTTGGTCGCGTAGTGGAGTTCGTGACGCACCCGGAGCAGGAAGTCGTAGCCGCGTTGGAAGTCGCGCAGCTCCTCCTCGCGCAGGTAGTTCTGGGCGAGCAGGTCCTCGATGCGTTGGAGGCCGAGCTTCACGCGGGCCATCCAGAGGGTGTTCTGGAAATCACGCAGGCCGCCGACGCCGTTCTTGATGTTGGGTTCCTGCAGAAAAACCGTGGCGCCGTTCTTGGAGCGGCGGTCCTCCTGGTCCTTGAGCCGGGCGGCGAGGTAGCCGCGCGGGTCCTCCTTCAGGTAGTAGGCGCGGTAGGCGGCCTGGAAGTTCTCGAACACCTGGGGCGAGCCGGCGAGGAGGCGGGACTCGAGCAGGGCCGTCTTCGTCTGCATGTCGCGGCGGGCCTCCGCAAACACCTCGTCGATGGTTCGCGACGAATGGCCGACCTTCAGACTGCAATCCCAGAGGATGTAGAGCAGCTCCTGGGTGAGAAACTCCTGGAAGGGCTTGAGCGCCTCCGGCTTCACGCCGGACGGGTAGAGGAACATCAGGTCGATGTCGCTCTTCGGGCAGAGTTCGCCGCGGCCGTAGCCCCCGAGGGCGAGCAGGCTCACCGGCACGGGCAGCTCGCCGGTGTGGCTGCGGCGCCACTGGGCGGCGGCAAAGTCGAACAGGTGCTCGATGAGCGCGTCGATCTCCGTGGCGCGGGCCTGGGCGATCTTGAGGCCGCCTTCGCCTCCGCGGTGGCGGCGGAGAATCTCGTCGTCCACGTGAGCGAGGAACGCCTTGCAGGCGGCCAGTCGCTGGGCAACCGACATTTCGGCTGTGAACACGAGACGTTTGCGGGCGTCTTTGAGGATTCCTCGGATCATCGCGGTAGTTGGGCGCGATAACGAGGTATTCGGTGCGGACCGCCAATCAAATAAGGGTGCGGGCCGAAGCGATTGGCGGTGGAGCGCTGCGGCGGTTGGGGCGGCACCGCGCCCGCCAAGGCGCGAGCGCCGAGGTGGCGGAGCAAAGCCCGGCCTGCCGCCGGTGCTGCGGGACCATTGCGAGCGCCGCGTGGACTGGCGAGCTAGCCCGCTCACGCGAATCGCGCGCGGCAGGCGGACGCGAGGCCGGATGCGGCCCCGAGGCTCACGCCGGCCGCGCTACAGACGGGTCCGCCTCCGATCCTACTGACGGGTTTACCTCCGATCCGCGACGGCGGGTTCTCGCCCGGATCGTTGCTGCTCAGCCGGCCCGGGGACAGCGGCGCAGCCCCATGTCGATCTTCAGGATGTGGTTGGTGATCCAGGCGACGAGCTCTCCGTGGACTTGGCGGGCGATGAGCGCGCCGGCCGACGGATTCTGGAGCCTCTCCTTGGCCTTGGCGAAGGTCTGACGGAACTGCGCATGTGCGGCGACGTTGGCCGCGGCGGTGGGGCATTTGAGCCGGTGCATGCACGACTCCTCGCGGGCGAAATGCTCGTTGGCATAGCGCTCGAGGAAGCCGAGCACGGCCGGGATGCTTTCGGAGCCGCGGCCGGTCTGCAGCAGTTCCTCGAGTTTGTTGAGGCCCTCAACGAGCCGTTTGTGGTCGTGGTCGACTTCGGCCACGCCGGTGTCGAATTCGGTTTTCCAAGCGATCATGATGCGGGGGAGTTCATGGGCGCGGCGCGCCGCAGCGTTCGCAGCGCGTTCCGGGTCCGTTTCCCGCATCGGCACCCGGCCCGGCGACTTTAGCGCGTCGCGCGAGGAGTCACGGACGGGTGTCCCCAGTGTGGTGCCACGACCTGTCGGTTGCGACGGAGTCCGGAATCTCGCTAGCCGACGTCGCAGCGGAGCGCCGGCGCGAGGTGGGCGAGGAGATCGGTGGCGACGGCTGAAGTTGGTCCCTGGTGACGCGCAACGTGGTCGGCGGCGAGACCGTGCCAGACCAAGCCCTGGGCAACGCGGACGAGCGGCGCGTCCTCGCCGGCGGTCGCGAGCCGGCCGGCGACGAGGCCGGCGAGGATGTCGCCGCTGCCGCCGCGGGCGAGGACCGGGCCGCCGGCGAGACTGTGCCAGACGGCGTGGCCGTCGGTGAGGCGGGAGACCGGGCCCTTGAGGACCGCGAGCACGTTGCGCTCCATGGCGAAGTCGATGAGCTCGGCGTTTTCGATGGCGGCGCGCTGTGTTTCCGAACCGCGGAGGCGCAGGAATTCGCCGAGGTGCGGGGTGATCACGACGGGCCGGTTCTCCCGCACGCCCAAGGTGTCGAAGACCTGCGGGCGGAGGGCGTCGGCATCGAGGACCACGGGACACTCGGCGAGCGAGAGGATCCCTTGGACGAGCGCCTGAGTTTCCCGCTCCTGGCCGAGACCGGGGCCGACGAGGACGGCGGTGGCGCGGCCGAGGTGCGGGCGCAGTGCGGTGAGGTTCTCGAGGGCGATGGCGCCGTCGGGTGTCTCGGCGGCCGGGATCCACATCGCCTCGGGGGCGTGGGCGGCAAAGGCGGGGACGAACGGCTCCGGCACGACCGCAGTGACGAGACCCGCGCCGCTGCGGAGCGCGCTGCGCACGGCCATCAATGCGGCGCCGGGCATGGTGCGCGAACCGGCGACGACGAGGAGGTGGCCGAAGGTGCGCTTGTCGCAGTTGGCCGGGCGCAATTCGCGCAACGGGTCGAGGACGGCGCCGGTGAGGACATGCTGGTGGACCAGCGCGGGCTCGGCGGCGTTGAAGAACCCGAGGTCGAGGTAACGCAGGCGTCCGACCCAAGGAGCGGATACGGCATGCAGGACCGGCTCCTTCACGATGCCGGTGGCGTAGGTGAAATCGGCGCGGAAGGCGACGGGGGCGTTCTCCTCGCCCACGCCGGTGGGGAGATCGACGGCGACGCGCAGGCCGAAGGAACGGTGTTCGTTGAGGGCGGCGAGGAGGTTGGCGAGCTCGGCCGGGAGCGGCAGGCGGAACTGGAGGCCGAGGATGCCGTCGAGGCAGAGGTCCCATTCCTCCTCGGCGGCGAGGCGTTCACGCAGGCCGTGGGCGCTCACGACCTCGATGCGGCCGGGGGCGGTCTCGAGGAGCTCCCGCCAGGCTCGGGCGGCAAGCGGGCGGAAGGTGCGTTCGCCGAAAACCGCGAGCACGGTCGCCGTGGAGTGGGGACAGGCGGCCAATAGTCCGCGGGCCGCGAGAAGGGCGTCGCCGCCGTTGTGACCCTTGCCAGCGAGGACGAGGAGGCGGGCGGCCGGGCGGAGGCCGCCGATCTCGGCGCTGTCGCGCAGGATGGCGTGGGCAATCCCTTGTCCGGCGCGCTGCATCGCGGCCCACTCGGCCGGTTCGCCGCCGATGAGCTGGCGGCGTTCCCAGTCGAGGGCTTCCTTGCAGGAGAAAACGGGATGGGCGTAGCGGTGCACGGGTTGCGGAGGACCTAAGGGTGAACGGAGAATGCAGAACTGGGAACGGAGAAGGTGGAATGCAGAAGGGGGCGGAGAACGCTGACGCTGGTGGGGGGCGATGTGGCTGGTCTGCGGGTTCGGGTGAGTTCTGCACTCCTCACTCAGACTTCTACGTTGGATTCACGGCTCGGGGTCGTCGCAGCGGACGATGGCGGCGAAGGCGATCGCGACGGTGTCGCTGTGGGCGAGGCTGAGCAGGATGTGCGTGCCGCCGGCATGGTGGAGGAGGGCGAGGCCCTTCTCGTCGAGGCGGACGAGCGGTTCGTGGCGCGCGCCGTGGTGGACGGAGATCGAGGTCCAGCCGAGCTCCGCGCCGATGCCGGTGGTGAAGGCTTTGGCGACCGCCTCCTTGGCGGCGAAGCGCGCGGCGAGGTGCTTGGCCGGATACTTCATCGCGAGGCAGTAGGCGCGTTCCTCCTCGGTGAAGACACGGTGGAGGAAACGCTCGCCCTGCCGTTCGTAGACGCCGGCGACGCGGGAGATCTCGATGACGTCGGTGCCCAAGCCGATGAGGATGCCGCCGGGTGGGAGCTGCAAATTCACGGCGCGGAGAATGCGAAGGCGGAAAAGGCGCCGCCAGAAGAATTTCGGGCGGGCGGCGTGTCCACCGAACACTTTCCACGGGGCGCCCTAGGCGTTGCGCGACGGCGCCGATGTTGGCGTGGGCCGGCGGGGCAGGGTGAAGTAGAAGGTCGCGCCCTCGCCCGGTTTGCCCTCGGCCCAGACCCGGCCGCAGTGGCGCGCGATGATGCGGCGGACGTTGGCGAGGCCGATGCCGGTGCCCTCGAACTCCTTGGCGGAATGCAGGCGCTGGAAAACGCCGAAGAGATTGGCGCTGTACTTGGGGTCGAAACCGGCGCCGTTGTCGCGCACGAAGAAGGTGTGGTGGCCCGAGGGCTCGGGTTGGTCGAGCACGCCGATGGTGATGATGGCGGGTTTGCGGCCGCGGGAGAATTTCAGCGCGTTGCCGAGGAGGTTCGCGAGGACCTGCCGTAGAAGGGTGGGGTCGCCATGGACGGCAGGCAGCGGATCGATGCGCCACTCGACCTCGCGCCCTTCCTGTTCGGCGCGGAGATCGGCGCGCACGGCCTCGACGAGCGAACCGAGGTCGACGGGCACCTCCTTCAGCTCGGCGCGGCCAAGCCGGGAGAAGGCGAGCAGGCTGTCGATGAGCTGGCTGAGGCGGATCGCCTCGTTGGCGACGATGCCGAGGAAGCGCATGCTCTCGGGATCGATCGTCTTGGCGATGCGGTGCTGGAGCAGCGTGGCGAAGCCGCTGATGTTGCGGAGGGGCGAACGCAGGTCGTGGGAGACGGAGTAGGAGAAGGATTCGAGCTCGCGGTTGGCGTCGACCAGCAGCTCGTTGGATTCCTTGAGCTCGGTCGTGCGCTCGGCGACGCGCTGCTCCAGTTCGGCGGCCAGGATACGGTAGCGCTCCTCGCTGGTCTGCAGCTGGGCGGTGCGTTGCGAGACGAGGTGGGCGAGGCGCCGGCGCTCGCGACGCGCGAGGAACGACCAGCCCCCGGCGACCGCGTAGATCGAGGCGCCGGCGGCGAGGACATAGAGCGCGTAGGCCAACGGAGTGCGGAACCACGGCGGGCGGATGACGAACTCCAAGGTGGCCGGTGCGCCCGCGAGTTCGCCGGCGCGCGGCCGGATGTTGAGGGTGTAGCGGCCTTCCTTGAGGTGGTTGAACGTGGCGGTGCCGACGCTTCCGATCGGGGTCCAGTCCTCCCCAGCGCCTAGCAGCTGTGTCTCGAAGGACGCCGGCGCGGAGAACGGGCTGCCGCTGGCGAGGAAGAAGATGGCGAGGGAGTTGTGGCGGTATTCGAGCGGCGGAAGGCGGTGGTCGACCGGGAGGAGCAGGCGGTTGCCGGGGGCGATGGTGACGTGGGTGATTTGCAGACGGAGCGGAACCGGGGTCGGCGCCGGGATGGCGGGGTCGAACCGCGCCAGCCGGTGCTGGGCGTGCATCCACACCACGCCGGCATCCTCGAAGGTGTAGTAGTAGGGAGGGAAGGCGACGGGCATCTCCTGCGGCACGGGTGTCCAAGAATCACCGGCACGCTCGAACACGCGCACCGCGCCGTTGCTGGTGAGCCAGACCCGGCCGGCCGGGTCGAGGGCTGGGCGACCGAAGACCACTTCCACGCCGGGGAACTGGCGGGCGAAGTTGTCGTCGGGAACGAACTGGTGGCGGGCTTCGTCGAAGCGGAAGACCTGGCCGGCGAAGTTGGCGGCGATGGTGCCGTCGATCGTGAAGAGCTGGGGCCAGCTGGGCTGAGTGCCCTGCTCGGGGCCGAGGATCCGCGCGCAGGGGCGCCCGCCCTCGAGACTCACCCGGCCGATACGCCCGCTGCCGAGCTCCAGCCAGAAGGAGCCGCCGCGGTCGGCGACGGGTTTGTTGAAGCAGTTGCCCAGGCCCGGGGCGGCGATGCGCTCGACGATCTCGACCTTGCCGCCGGTGGCGCGGAGCCAGCCGATCTCCTCCTGCGCCGCGTAGAGTCGGCGCCCATCGGGGGCGGACAGGTCGAGCGCGCGCAGACCGCGGACTTCGGGGGCGAAGAGCTGCCAGCCGTTCTGGTCGCGGAAAAGGGAGCCGGCCTCGGTCCCCGCGATGGGGATGCCGTCGACCTCCGAAAGGCCGTTGACGAACTCAAGGTGGGGGTCGTCGATGGCGAAGCCGGTGAGGCGCCGGTGTTCGTCGTAGCGGCCGCGGTAGGCCTTGCCATCCGCGAGGACCCAGAGCCCGCCGGCGAGACGGTAGGGGTGGGCCGTGGTGATGCCGGAGCTGACCAGCGGCTCGAAACGCGAGACGCTGGAGGGAAAGGCGATGCGCACGATCCCGTCCTCGAGCAGGCCCCAGATCGTGCCGGCGGGGGCGGGCACGAGGCGTTTGACGCGGGCGAGACGTTGGTCGGAGGTGCGATCGAGAGTCTGGAGGATGCGGCCGTCCGGGTCGAAGAAGAGCACGCCATAGCTGTCGAGGGCGGCGGCGAAGAGGCCTCCTTCGGTGGGGCAAAGATCGAAGATCCGGGAACCACCGGTGAGCAGACCGGAGCGGGCGAGCGGCTGAAGTTTCTGGCCATCGAAAATCTGGACACCGCGGTTGTAGGTGCCGACGAGCAGCCGGGAGGAATCGAGGGGGGTCGAGCAGGTGATGGCGGAGAAGGTCCCGAGCGTGGCGAACTCCTGTGGCGAACCGTCGCGCAGCAGGGAGAGTTGGCCGGAGTAGCGTTCGCTGAGGATCAGCCCGGCCGAGGCGGTGAAGACGTGTTCGAAGGTTTCGGCCTTGCCGAGGAAACGGGGCTGCTCGCCCGGTTGCCAGGCGACCAACGGGCCGGTGAGGCTGTGCCAGATCCAGTGGCTCCCGGTATCGGTTACGGACGCCTCGGGGATCGAGAAGGTGGCGGCATCGGCCGTGGCCCACGGGGCGACGGGAATCAGGCGCCAGTGTCCGCCGTCGACGAGTTCGAGACGGGCGATACCGGTCGGGGTGCCGAGGAAGATGCGGCCATCGGGATCCACCGCGGCCCCGGGGCCGGCGGTCGTGAGATCGTCCGGCGCCTGGCGGTAGGTCTGCCAGCGGACGCCGTCGCCCAGGGCGATCTGGCGCGGAGCGACCAGGAGGATACGGCCGTCGGGCAGACGTCGAAGGTCGGTGGGGGCGGAGTCGAGCCCGAGCGAATCGGCACCGCTGACGACGAACGCGGGGCAGCCCGACTCGATCGTGCCGGGGGCGCTCGCGATGCGTTCGGCCTGGGCCACGCCGATCAGGGCGACCAAGGAAGCAGCCAGTAATCCCCGCCAGCGGAGCAAGCGGCCGCGCGCCCGCACTGCGGGACACGCAGCGTCAGGGGACCGTCTAGTGGTGGGGAAGGTAGAGCGAGAGGTGAGCACTTCCGGACTGGCCGGGAAGATACAATGACCCTCCGCCGCAGCAAGGGGGGCCGGCGAATGGTCCCGGGGCATGGTGACTTCTCCGAGGTTCGGGCAAGGTCCGAGGACCTCGCTCAGTGAGCGGGCAGGCGGGAGGCGCGCGCCTAGCGCAGCCGCGGGCTGCCCGCCCTAGTCGTTCATCCGGCGCTTCATCTCGCGGACGGCCTCGTCGATGCCGGTGAGCAGGGCGCGGCTGAGGATGCTGTGGCCGATGTTCAACTCGTGCAGGCCGGGGAGGGTGCGGACCTCGGCGATGTTCACGTAGTTGATGCCGTGGCCGGCGTTGACGGTAAGGCCGAGCTTCGGCCCGAGGATCGCGGCATGGCGCAGCCGCTCGAACTCGGCGGCCGCGGCGGCGGGCTCGAAATAGGCGTTGGCGTAGGCGCCGGTGTGCAGCTCGACGAACGGGCTCTTCATCTCGGCGGCGGCCTCGAGCGCCGGCTCGTCGGGGCCGATGAAGAGGCTGGTCTTGATGCCGGCGGCGGTGAGCGCGGCGACGGTGTCGCGGACGCGGGAACGCTGGCCGACGACGTCGAGTCCGCCCTCGGTGGTGACCTCGGTGCGGTTTTCGGGGACGAGGCAGGCGAACTCCGGCTTCAGCTTGAGCGCGAAGGCGACCATGGCGTCGGTGCAGGCCATCTCAAGGTTGAGGCGGGTCTTGATCGACTCGCGCAGGCGCCAGACGTCGCGCTCCTGGATGTGGCGGCGGTCCTCGCGGAGGTGGACGGTGATGCCGTCGGCCCCGGCGCGTTCGGCGGCGAGGGCGAGTTCGACGGGATCGGGTTCGATGAAACGGCCGCAGGTCTCCGGCTCATCGCGGTAGCGGGCCTGGCGGAGAGTGGCGGCGTGGTCGATGTTGACGCCGAGAAGCATGGGCGAGTTGGACATGGTAGCGGAGACGCTAGACACGATGCGAGGAGGGCGGCGGCGGGCGAGGCTGGAATGCGGTGACCGGTGGACGGTGGGCAGTGGATGGTGCCTCGGCGATGGCTGCAACGAAAGAGGCCGAGTCGCCGGAGTCGGTGCGTTTATGTAGCGGATTTGGCGTTGCGACGGGAGCGCGGTGGCGCTCTGTTTTCACCGCAACCCCACGCTACGAATCCCCGTGTGCGACCGTATCTCTCCTTTCCTCCGTCACTTGCCCGCCTCTAGTGCGCGCAGGTCTCGGCAAAAGTGAAGACATGAATCCTTCCACCCCTTCGGACAAAAACAAGGAAGCTCCATCAATTGGGTTTTCAGATGAAGCGATGAAAACTGCTCTTCTTTCAAACAAGGCGGCTGCGAAGAAGGTAGCGTGGTTTTTGGTCTGTGCGATGGTGCTTCTTTCACTCGTGCCGCGAGGTCTTGCGGGGCCAGAGTCGAGCACGGGCGACCTTGCTCCGGAGAAGTGGGTTTACGAAATCCCCCCGGGGGCGAAACGAGATGATGTCTACAAGATGCTTGGCGCCCCGGACGGTTTCAGGGTGTTCGAGAGTGGGATGCTAAGTGGGGGCCTGAGGCACCCGACTTACGAGTATTATAAGAAGAACGGAGTTTACTTGTTTGAATACGAAGGCGATGGAGGTGAGGCGGAGTTGAAATATTGCGGACTTGTCTCCATCGAGGACTTTGAGGGTGAACAAGTATCTCAAATAGAAACATGTTACGTTCGGTACGGAGATGATCGGAGGGCTTCGGAAGAGTACTATGCGGCCGGTGATTTTAGGAGACCGCCGAAGAAGCCGAATAGCTTGCGGTACTCATGCAGAAAGTACCATGGCGTGTGCTATCCGATCCCGGGTGGGTTTATAAATGTGGTCGGGTTTGTTGGCCGTACAGACCCAGTGCGGCCCTTTACCGAAACGATTCTGTCGGTCACGTTGTTGTCGCCTGGCAAGGAGCCGAGTGTGATCTACCACATAAAGGATCACTGGGCGGAGTTCAGGCCGCACTATCTCACAGAGGATGCGGTTGCTGAGAGAGAACGGAAATTGCGTGAGCGTGGTCTCCGCAGCATCGGTGGATTATGGAAACCGTTTCTCGGGAAGTCGGATGGGAGTCTGATGCAGAATATCGGCGGCGATCATGTCTATTATTTCGCGGGAGGATTGATCGTCTTTTCGCTTGAGGGGATGGGTGATGAACCGGCCCGTGTTCAGGCAATAAAGATCATAAGTACCAGCGGGGTTTCGGTGGATTTGCAGGAGTGGCTATCTCGCGAGCAAAAGTGTGTTGGGCCCAATTGACGTCGGTGTTTTGCCGAAGTGTCGTCGGAGGATCTTCGGGTTGTTGAACAGGCTGACGTCCGAAAAGGCGGTCGCCGGTGGCGCAGGCCGGCTTCTGTCTTTGGATGTCCCTGGTTCCTCGTTCTCCGCCTTCGCGCCGTGGATCGGATCGGTGTTCATCTGCGTCAATCGGCGGCAAAAGCTCGGTCTTCCGTTGGTTTACGGCTCTGGCGTGCTTGGTTCCTTGCGGCTACTTCGGTTAGGGGCCGGGGCAGAGGCGGAGCGGAAAACGCTGTTCAAGGGCGGCGGGGCTGGCTCAATGGCGGGCGACATGAGCGAACCCACCGCCACGCCTCCTGCCGAGAAGCAGGAGAACATCCTCCTCAACCTGATCTGCAACGTGGTGTTGCCGTCGCTGATCCTGATCAAGTTCAGCGCGCCGGGAAAGGTGTTCCTTTGGCAGAGCCCGGGGCTCGGGCCGGTGTGGGCGCTGGTGGTCGCGCTGGCGTTCCCGGTGGGCTACGGCGCCTACGACCTCGTGGTGCGGCGGAAGTGGAATTTCTTCTCAGTGGTGGGCTTCATCTCGACGTTGCTCACCGGCGGGCTGGGACTGTTCGAGGTGGCGGCGATCTGGATCGCGGTGAAGGAGGCGGCGGTGCCGCTGGTCTTCGGCGTGGCCGTGCTCGGCTCGCAATGGACGGCGACGCCCCTCGTGCGCACGCTGCTCTACAGCGACAAGGTCCTGGATACCGCGCGGGTGGCGGCGGCGCTGGCCGAACGCGGTGCGCAGGCGGCGTTCGAGCAGCTGCTCGCGCGGGCGACGTGGCTGCTGGCCGGGTCGTTCTTCCTGAGCGCGGTGACGAACTTCGTGCTCGCCCGCATCGTGCTGAAGAGCCCGCCGAACACCGTGGAGTTCAAGGCCGAGATGGGGCGCATGCTCGCGCTGAGCTGGCCGGTGAACGTGCTGCCGAGCATGGTGGTGACGCTTTTTGCGCTCTGGTACCTGCTGGCCGGCATCAAGCGGCTGACGGGCTTGACGCTCGACGACATCTTCCGCCAGCCGCCGGAGAAACCGGTTGCCGGTGACCGGTGACCGGTTGCCGGTGACCTGTTGTCGGTTTCCGGTGGACGGTAGACGGAGGGCAGTGGACGGTAGACCGGAGACAGTGGACGGTGGGGACGGCCTTTGGCCTCGCTTACCGCGTCGCACGTCTTTCGCGATTGAGTTCCGCATTGGCGGGCGAGGCGCACCACGGTCCGGTTGGTCCGTGGTGCGGTGTCCGGCTGGGATTTCGGAGCTTCGCCCCGGTTCGCCGCGTTCCTCGCTGCGCTGCGGTACGCGGCTGGGAGTGCCGGAGCTGTTGTGCAGGTACACCGCGGGTGGCGTTTCGGGCGACCGAGGCGGCTTTTTCAGCGCCGTCGTCCGACTCGGTTGCCGACCGCCCTTTCCGCGGCGCCAAGCGGAGGGCCGGTGCGAAGGACGCCTTCGCACCGGCGGTTGAGACTACTTCGCCTCGTCGACGCGGAAGACCGAGTAGGTCACCGGTCCGAGGTTCACGGTCACCTTCCCATTGGCGATCACGGCCGTGCCGGCGCCGGTGACGAGCTGCGGCGCCTGGGAGGCGTACTTCAGGTCGAAGGTGGCGGAGACGGGGCGGTTGGCCGGATTGAGCACGACGAGGAGGCGGTCCTTGCCGTTGGCGCGGACATAGGCGAACGGATACTGGTTCTTCTCGGCGTAGACGGGAACGAACTCGGCGTAGGCCCGCAGCGCCGGCTCCGCGTTGTGGAGCTTGATCAGGCCGCGGACCTTCTGCAGGAGCGAGTCCGGTGTGCTCTCCTGCGTGGCGACATCGGGCGCGCCGGGGGCGGGGTCCACCGCGCGGTAAAGGTTGGCGGGGCTGGCGGTCGAGAAGCCCTTGTTGAGGGTCCGGTTCCACTGCATCGGGGTGCGGTCTCCGGCGCGGCCGGCGTAGCTGCCTTCGGTGAAGGGAAGTCCGTCCATCTGGCGCATGCCGATCTCATCGCCGTAGTAGACGAACGGGGTGCCCGGGAGGGTGAGCATGAAGGCGAAGATGACCTCGATGTCCTTGTCGGTGCGGCCGTTGTTCTTGATGCGGTTGATGTCGTGGTTGCCGAACGGCACGGCGATGTAGCCCAGCTCGCGGCTGCGATCGTACTGGTCGAGGTAGACCTCGAGGAAGTGGGTGATGTCGCCCAGGCCCGCGGAATCGAAGAAGCTGTGCCCGTCGTGGGAGGGATTGCGCACCTTCTCCTTCTGGAAGAGATCGTCGTAGC
>JAEXPL010000111.1 GCA_023446865.1 Verrucomicrobiota bacterium
ACTTCTTCATGGCATCCGACGATCCAGCAGGTTCCGTTCTGCAGGCGGGTGCGGTGGTCTTCGCCGCCGACGAGGATGGTGCCGTTGCCGACCGTGGCGGGATGTTCGAGGTGGCAGCGCAGACAGAGGTTGGCGTCACGCGCCACGAGCATCTTCTGGTTCACCGAGCCGTGCGGGTTGTGGCAGGCGGTGCAGCCTTCGACCATCGCGTTGTGTTTGAAGGCGAACGGACCGGCCTGGGCGGTGTGGCAGCGCGTGCAGGTCTCGTTCTGGTTGCCGAGGGCGGCGCCGCTGTTGGCGATCGCGCGGTCCTTGTGCGGGTTGTGGCAATCGGTGCAGGAGACTTGGCCCGCGAGCACGGGGTGCGCGTTGGGCAGGCTGAACTCGCCGCGTTTGTCGAGGTGGCACTGGAAGCAGACCTCGGGCTGCTTGCCGGGATTCACGATGGAGCCGCGGCCGCCGCCGGCCTGCACATGCTTGCTGCCGGCACCGTGGCAGGATTCGCAGGACAGATCCATGCCCTTGGCGCCGGGTATCGAAAGATTGGAGTGGCTGGCGTGCTTGAAGCCGTCGACCACCTCGCTATGGCAGGTGGCGCATTCGGCGCTGCCGACGTAGTCGGCGCCCGCGATCTGGGTCGGGGCGACGATCGTGCGGTCGACGGTGGCGCAGGCGAAGAACAGGAGGGACCAAGCGAGGACGGCTCCGAAGAGCCAGACGTTGCCGAACGAGGGACGGCGCGGGGTTTTCATGCTTTTCTCCTTGGGCAGGGGCTAGTTGTGGGCGCACCGCATCGCCTGTGGCAGGGTGAGCCTACGGGGATGGCAGGGAAGGTGGCCGCAGATCATCGGGTAGTGGACCAGCTCCCCACTATCGGCGCGATTGGCCGTTCCCGCTCCGCATATATTGCCGAGGCTGGCGTTTTTTTTGCGGGCGGGTTGCCTCCGGATCCGTCCGTGGAAACGCGGTGGCCGGTGGAATTGCGACTAACGGTTTGCCAACTCCGCATGGGCCAACCTTCCTCGCGCCAGCCATGACTGCGAAGAACTCCCCAGCTGCCGTGCCGCTCGACTCCGCCGCCAAGCTCCAGTTGTTGCGCCTGATGCTCGAGAGCCGGCAGGGTGATCTTCGCCAAGAAAGCCTCAACCGCCAGGGCCGCGGGCACTTCCATGTGGCTAGCATGGGGCACGAGGCCTTGGCCGCCGTGGGGCTGTTGTTGGGCGAGGGGGATTTCGCCTGCCCGTACTACCGCGATCGCGCGCTCGTGCTGGCCCGGGGCGTGTCCTCCTACGATCTGGCCCTCGAGTATTTCGGCAAACGCGACTCCTCCAGCGGCGGGCGGCAGCTCACCGGCCATTTCAGCTCACGCCCGCACAACGTCTGGAGCGTGCCCACTCCGACCTCCGCCCAAATGCTCCCTGCCTGCGGCATCGCCTGGGGCCTGCAGATGGACGGAAAGCCCAACGTCGTCGTCACCAGCAGCGGCGACGCCGCCACCCGCCAAGGCGACTTCTACGAGGCGGTCTGCTTCGCCCAGGAACGTAAGCTCCCGCTGTTGATCCTCGTCCAGGACAACGCCTACGGGATCAGCACGCCCACGCGAAAAACCAATCCCTACGCTCTCGGCGTGCTTTCGCGCGACCAGTGGCAGGTCGTCGACGGCCGCGATGCTTTCGCGCTTCACGCCGCGGCCGCCGCCGCGATCGCCCGCCTCCGCGCCGGCGAAGGCCCCGCGCTGATCTGGGTGCAGACCGAGCGGCTCGCCAGCCACACGAGCTCCGACGACCACAAACTCTACCGCTCCGCCGAGGATCTCGCGCGTCTCGCCGAACATGATCCGATCCTCGTGTTCAAGCGCCAGCTCGTCGCCGAAGGGCTGCTCACCGAGGAGGCGTTCGCCAAACTCGAGGCCGAGGTGCGCGACGAGGTACGCGCCGCCTACGACCGCGCCGAGAAGGCCGCCGATCCGCGCCCCGAGGAGACCGAATCCAACGTCTTCGCGCCGCAGACTCCCGCGCTCACCGGCGAGCTCTTCCCTGCCGGCCGCTACCGTATCGGCGATCTTGTCAACCAGACCCTGCGCGCCGGCCTGAAAGCCGAGCCGCGCCGCCTCATCTTCGGCGAGGACGTCGAGGATCCGAAGGGCGGCGTCTTCCGCCTCACCCGTACGCTTTCGACCGACTTCCCGGGCCGCGTGGTCAACTCGCCGCTGGCCGAGTCGACCATCCTCGGCGTCGCCTGCGGCCTCGCCAGCTACGGGTGGAAGCCGGTCTTCGAGATCCAGTTCATCGACTTCATCTGCGCGGGCTGGAACCAGCTCGCGACCAACCTCGCCACGCTGCGCTGGCGCACCAACGGCCAGTGGACCTGCCCGGCCGTGATCTACGCGCCCTACGGCGCGTACCTGCCCGGCGGCAGCCTCTGGCACAGCCAGACCAACGAGTCGCTCTTCGCCCACCTACCCGGTCTCCACGTCGTGGTGCCGAGCACCCCGGCCGACGCCGCCGGCCTGCTTTGGACCGCGATGCACTGCGAGGACCCCGTGCTCTTCCTCGTGCCCAAGCACATGTTCTGGGCTGAGCGCGAGAGCACCGAGCCGATCACACCGGTGCCCTTCGGCCGCGCGCGGGTTTGTCAGGAAGGCGCGGATATCACGCTCGTCGCGTGGGGCAACACCGTGGAGCTCTGCGAGGAGGCGCTCAAGACCCTCGGCGTCGAGCTCAGCGTCGAGCTCATCGACCTGCGCTCCATCGTGCCGTGGGACCACGAGACGATCGCCGAATCCGTGCGCAAGACCGGCCGGCTCGTCGTCGTGCAGGAGGACACCGTCAACTGCTCGGTCGGCCAGATGATCGTCACCGAGCTGAGCGAACGCCCCGAGGTGTTCTCGCGGCTCGTCTGCCCGCCGGTGCTGGTTTCGAAGGGCAACGTCATGATCGGTTTCAACGCCGTCTCCGAGTACGCCGCGTTGCCCGACGCCGCCCGCGTGCTCGCCGCGCTGCGCCGCACCATGACCGCCGCCTTCAGCCGCGCCACCGTCGTGCCCCCGTCGCGCGCGTACGTGCCCGTGCTGCCGGTCGCCGCCGCGGCCCCGGTCGCCGCGTCCACACAGGTTGTCGGCGAGCCGCTCAAGGTGCCGATCATGGGCGAGGGCATCCGCGATGCGCGCGTTGTCTCGTTGCTCAAACAGCCCGGCGATCCGATCAAGGCCGACGAGGCGCTCTGCGAGGTGGAGACCGAGAAGGCGGTCTACCCGATCGAGGCCGCCAGCGACGGCACGTTTGTCGGCTGGAAGACCAAGATCGATGAGACGGTGCTCGTCGGCCAGGTGATCGGCGTGCTTGCGCCGGTCGGGGTCGACTGGCGCTCGGTTTCGCTCGAGGTCGCCGAAGCTTCCACGATCGCGAAGCCGGCGAAATCCGCCCGGTCCGCTGCGTCCGAGATTTCGGTACAGCTCCCGCCCGAGCCGCCGCCGGAGCAGGCGGCGATCGCCAAGCGCGTGGGCCTCGCCGGCGTCGTCTCGCTCGACGAACTCGGGGCGCCGCCCGGAGCCGTGCCGCGCGAGCCGGTGCTCGCGCCCGCCATCTCGCAGCGCCTCGCGCCCGTCGTGCCCGCCACGATCGAGCTGGCCATCGATTGGAGCGCGATCCGCGCCGCCCGGCAGATCGCCAAGTTGCGCGATCCGGCCGGCGCGCCGTCGCCCTCGTCGATGGTCGCATGGGCTGTCACGCAGGTGATGGTGATCAACCCGTCGTTCCGCCGCCTCGTGCTCAAGGGCTCGCACATCGTCGAGGTCGAGGACTTCGAGCTTGGCGTGGCCGTCGCCCTCGAGGGCGATCGGCTCGTGACCGCCGTCATCCCGCAGGCCAACCGCCTCACGTGGGACGAGTTCCACGCCACCTACGTGCGCGTGATCGACGAGGCGCGCCGCGGCAAGATCGTCGAAGTGCGCGCGCCGCTGATGATCTCGAGCTTGGGCAGTTTCGGGGTGCGTGCCGCGATTCCGATCGTGGTGCCGCCGGCCATGGGTACGCTCTTCGTCGGTACCTCGCACCACGAGATGATCCGCGTTGGCAACACCTTCAAGGCCGCCGAGGTCGTCACGATGGCGCTCACCTTCGACCACCGCGTGGTCAACGGCGGTGGCGCGGCGATGTTCATGCAGGATCTGCGCAAGGCGATGGAGACCTTCCAGCTTCCCGCGATTGACTGAACCGGCGGCGGCGGGCGCATCGTCCTCGAAGGTCGGCATCCCTCCACCCGTAGCGATGCGCGTGAGCGCATCGATCCGTTTGACGTAAGCGCATCGAAACCGGCCTCGTCGGGCTGCGCCGGCGTTGTCGGAGGCTTTGCCGAGGCGCCGATTTTCCATCGGTGCGCCCAGCCGCTTGCGGCGCGGGCGTCGCCGGCGTTGCATGCCGGCCGAATCCCCTTCGCGCATGAAACTCCTCTTCATCGGCGGTACCGGAAACATCAGCACCTCCTGCAGCCGGCTCGCGTTGCAGCTCGGTCACGAGCTCTGGCTCCTCCACCGGCCCGGCCGGCCGGGGATCGCCGGCGCGCGCGACCTGTACTGCGACATCAGCGACGAGGCCGCCGCCGCGGCCGCGCTGGCGCCGCACCGGTTCGCCGCCGTGTTGCAGTTCATCGCCTTCACGCCGGCGCAGATCGAACGCGACCTGCGGCTCTTCGCCGGGCGTTGCGGGCAGTACGTGTTCATCAGCTCCGCTTCGGCGTACGCGAAGCCGCGCACCTTCGCGCCCACGACCGAGCGCACCCCGCTGGAGAATCCGCGGTGGCAATACTCGCGCGACAAGATCGCCTGCGAGCAGGTGCTCCGCGCGGCCGGGGTGGCGCAGTTGCCGTACACGATTGTCCGTCCCTCGCTCACCTACGACACCGTGATCCCGCTGCCGATCGGCGGCTGGACGGATTTCACCACCGTCGAGCGCATGCGCCGCGGCCAACCGGTGGTCGTGCCCGGCGACGGCACCAGCCCGTGGACGATCACCCACGCCGAGGATTTCGCGCCGGGGCTGCTCGGGTTGCTCGGCAACCCCGCCGCGTACGGCGAGGATTTCCAGGTCACCTCCGACGAGGCGCTCACCTGGGACGAACTCTACACGCAAACCGCGCAGGCCGCCGGCGTGGCGCAACCGCGGCTCGTGCACATCCCGTCGGACCTCCTCATTGCGTGGAATCCGGAAATGGAGGGCACGCTCCTCGGCGACAAGTCGCACACCGCGATCTTCGACAACTCGAAGCTCAAGCGCTTGGTGCCCGGTTTCCGCTCGCGCATCGCCTACCGTGACGGCATTCGCCGCACGCTCGCGTGGTTCGACGCCGACCCGGCCCGCCGCCGGCTCCCGCCCGAGAACGACGCCCACCTCGACAAGGTCCTCTCCGCCTACGCGAAAGCCTGGCCCGCGGGGAAGATATGCTGAGCGTTGCGGCCTGATCGTGATTCAACGGGCGGCTTCGGGCTGCAACCAATTGGGCGGCTGGGGCGGGTTCGCGGAGTCGAGGCGCGCTTTCCATTCTGCGTCGGTCACGCGTTTGCCATCGGGTTCGACGAACTCGTGGTAGGTGAGCACCGCGCTGCGGCAGAGCAACGGCTGGCCCTGCCACGGGTAGAGCAACCACATCCGCTGCGGCCGGCCGACGGCGGCGTGCAGCGTGGTGTTGGTCGACGGGCTGTGCCAGACGGGCACGGTTCGCGGCGCGCGATCGGGCGGGATCGCACCGCTTGCGCCCATGAAGCCGCCACCGTCCCCGGTCGTGGTGAAAAAGAGGATGTCGTAGAGGAAAGCGGCGAGCTGCGCGTCCTCGGCATCGGCGGGAAGGTTTGTGCATTGGCGCAAGGCGAGACGCTCTGTGCTGCACGCCATCTTGCGGAGGGCGGACCAGCGGTCGACGAGGGTCAGACGGCGAAACATCGCGTAATCGGCCCGTCCGGCGTCCGTTGCCGCGATGAGTTCGTCGTGGTCGCTGGGGCGCAAGAGGCCGGCGGCAGTGAACTTGTTCTCGAATACCTCGACCACGGTTCGGAACGCCGCCCAGAACTCGGGCGACGGTTCGATGATGAGCGGTGGAGGTGCGTCGACTCCGAACTCGATCGCTACGCCATCCGGCTGTTCAAGCGCAAAGGCGCGGCGGGTGAGCGCCCAGCTGGCGAGAGCGGCGTTGGCCGACTTCCACTGCCACGCAGGGCGGCGCATGAACTCCGGAGCCCACGGCGCCGGTGGTTGCGCCAGCGAGCGCCAGAGCGCGAGAAGATGCTCGTGGGGATTGTTGCGAAGTGCGGCAGCAATCGAAGGCGCGCGTTGACTGAGGATTTCGCCGCGGAGGTAACATTCCCTCATGCCGTCCCAGTCGATGTTGTCGCCCGCGGCGCGCGGGGCGGGCACGGCTTCCCACGGACGGGGCGGTGTCGACCAACCGGCGTGGCAGGCCCGTTCCTCCGCTTCGGCGAAACCGAGCCAGCCGGCGATGATGAGGCCAGTGGGCATGGCGCCCTGTCGCTTGGTTTCAACGACGGCTTCGTTGAGCGCGTCCTGGTCGGCGGAGAGCCCGCTGGGCAGCACGTGGAAGACGACGCGGGCGAGCGGATCGGTCGATGCGTCCTGGCGTCGCCGGCGGGGGTCGGCTTCAAACGGCTTGCGGTGCGCGAGTGTCTTGCGCGCGGTCGAGTTCCACTCCGCGGCGGTGGTCGGGTCTCCTTCCCACAGGCTGATTTCGTCCACCGACGGAGAGCGGTACGGCGCCATGAGCTCGCACCACGTGGCGAGCGCTGGCGGGACCGGAGTTCCGCCCTTGCGGCGGGCGAGCATCAGGGCGGCGACGGCTTCGTTCTCGAAGCGCGCGCGGAAGGGCACGGCTTGGAGCCAACGCGTGGCGCGGAAGAGATCGGCGAGTTCCGGTGTCTGCGCGTAGAAGCCGACCGGTTGCAGCGCCGCGTAGTCGATCCGCTCCTGCGCGGCCAGGGATGGATCCTCGCTGGCCGGCGCGAGCCAGAGGGGCTGCTCGGCGGGTTGGCCGGCGCGGATGCGCTGCACTTCCGCCTCGATGGCGATGCGCTCGGTGTCGGTGATGCCCACGAGCGGTTGGCCGAGCAGCAGGAGCGCGGGACCGAGGGTCCGGCGAACATGCCGGAGCGCGCTCTGGCCGAGGGGATCGGCGCCGAGCGGGCCGGCCGCGTCCGCATTTGTCTCCTTCCACCGGGCGGTGAGGTACGCGGCGAGCGGCTCGCGGCGAGTGGTGCCGAGCGCTTCCATCGAGTCGCTCAGTAGTTCGTGGAACGCTTCGAGGGCGATGTCGGTCGAGAGAAAGGCTGGTTCGCGCCCGTGTTTCAGCGCTTCGAAACCGCGCGGGAGCGATTCCGCGGTGACGAAGCCATCGTGCTCGAGGCGTGCGACCTGCGCGGCGGAGAGCTTGTGCGCCGCGGCCTGGGCGCGCCAATCGGGTGCCGACTCGGGCGCGGCATTGGCGGCGATGCCGCCCAGCGCGAACGCGGTCAGCCAGAGGGCGGGGCGGGGCAACCATCCGAGATCCATGCGCCGAGCGTGGCGCCAGCCGGAGGCGGCGGCAAGCATCGCGCGGGCCGCGGGATGGCGCCGCCTCGGGGCTTGCGTGCGGCGGGGGTTCCCGGCACGAATGCCCGCCCTCAAACCCCGAACTCAAACCGTTCGCCACTCATGTCGCACTCATCCGCCTCCACTCCCACCGGTACCAAAGGCTGGGTCTCCTACCGTCCCGAACTCAAGGTGCTCGACTGCACCGTGCGCGACGGCGGGTTGATGAACGACCACAATTTCCCGCTCGAGTTCGTGCAGGCCATCTACCGGGCCGACGTCGCCGCCGGCGTCGACTATTTCGAGATCGGCTACAAGGGCATGGCGAGCATGTACCCGAAGGAGAAATATGGCGTCTGGAAATGCTGCTCGGAGGACGACATCCGCCGTGTCGTCGGCGACCAGAAGAGCGCCACCAAGGTCTCGGGCATGGCCGACGCCGAGCGCACCGACTACCACAACGACATCCTGCCGCGCGAGAAGAGCATGGTCGACATGTACCGGGTGGCCACCTACATCCACCAGATCCCCGCCGCCCTCGAGATCGTGCAGGACGCGACCGACAAGGGCTACGAGACCTGCCTCAACATCATGGCCGTCTCGACCGTGCCGGAGAGCGAGCTCGACAGCGCCCTCGAGGTGATCGTGCAGTCGCCGGTGAAGGCGCTCTACGTGGTCGACAGCTTCGGCACGCTCTACAGCGAGCAGATCCGCGACCTCTACCGGCGCTTCGAGAGGTTCACCAAGCCCGCGGGGAAGGAGATCGGCATCCACACCCACAACAACCTCCAGCTCGCCTTCGCCAATACGATCGAGGCGATCGTGCTCGGGGCCAACTTCGTCGACGCCAGCATCGGCGGTCTCGGCCGCGGTGCGGGCAACTGCCCGATGGAGCTGGCGCTGAGTTTCCTGCACAACCCGAAGTTCAAGATGCGCCCGGTCCTCGAGGCGCTGCAGAAGAACGTGGAGCCGATGCGCGAGGAGTTGCGCTGGGGCTTCGCGATCCCGTACATGCTCACCGGCTATCTCAACCAGCACCCGAAGGCCGCGATGGCGTTCATGGAGGGCGACAACTTCCGCGACATCGTGAAGTTCTACGACCAGTCGCTGGCCGAGCCCTGAAG
>JAEXPL010000164.1 GCA_023446865.1 Verrucomicrobiota bacterium
CGCAACTTCCAGTTCGCCCACCATCTCGTGCTCTGGGATCTGCCGCTCAACCCCGGCCTAGTCGAGCAACGCATCGGCCGGCTCGACCGCATCGGCCAGAAACAGACGATCCAGATCCACGTGCCCTATCTCGTCGGCAGCGCCGATGAATGCGTCGTCGAATGGTACCACCACGGGCTCGACGCCTTCGCCGAGCCGCTCCACGGCGGCGCAGAGTTCGAGGCCACATTCCGCGCGCGCCTGCTGGAGATCGCCGTCGCCTTTGGCGCCAAGCCGGAGGCCCACCGCGCCACCCTCGCCGCGCTCGTCGCCGAGACCGCCGTGTTTCGGCGCGACCTGCTCAAGCGCCTCCAGCGCGGCCGCGACCGCCTGCTCGAGCTCGCCTCCTTCGACCGCACCGCAGCACTCTGCCTCGTCGACGAGATCCGGAAGTTCGATTCCGACCTGCTGGTGCGCCGGCTCCTGCCGGAGCTGCTCGACCATTTCGGCGTGCGCATCACCGACCACGAGGGCGGCGATCTCTTCCTCGATCCCAGCCACGCCTACATCGAGGCGATCCCCGGCGTGCCGCGCGAGGGCGCGCTCATCACCTTCGACCGGGCGCGCGCGCTCAGCCGCGAGGACATCCCGTTCGTCACGCGCGACCATCCGCTCGTGCGCGACATGCTCGATGTGCTGCTGAACTCGCCGCAGGGCACCACGGCGTTCGCGCTCGTGGCCGGCGACGAGCCAGGCGTGTACCTCGAGACGATCTTCGTGCTTGAGACCGTCGCGGAGTCGCGGTGGCACGTGGACGCGTTTCTCCCGCCCACTCCGCTGCGCGTCGTGGTCGACCTGCGTGGCGACGATCGCACCGGCGAACGCCCCGCCGGACCGCTGCACGACGACACGCCCGAGCACGCTCTGCTGCGTGTCCTTGAGCAGCCACACTTCAGCGCCGAGCTGCTCAAAACGATGGCCGACTCCGCTGCGACCCACGCCGAACCCGCCGCCGAGAAGCTTCGCCGCGAGGCACGCGCCAAGGCCGCCGCCTCGCTCGGTGCCGAGCTCCAGCGCCTCGTCGACCTGCAACGCGTCAACGACCACGTGCGGCCCGCCGAGGTCGCGCTCGCGCGCGACCGGCTCACTCACACCGACGAAGCGATCGGTCGGGCTCGACTGCGCCTCGATGCGGTCCGCCTGATCGTCGAAGGTGCCGCCTCGGCGCCGCGCCGCTGACCACGAGGTCTACGCGCACCCGGTTCAGTATCCAGTTCCCAGCAGATCGATCGTCCCTTCCGGCCACGGATAGGTCGCCGGATAGATCATCACATGATCATCCCACCACGGTCGCTCCGCCGAGCCCCGGTCGCCGACCGCAAACCGCGAGTTGCAGAACGTGTTCCCCACCGTGCGCGCCCCGAGCTTGGCGTAGAATTCCGGGACCGGCGTCTGGAACAACGCCACCCCGAACTCGCCGCGGTCGACGGCGCCGAAGGCCTCGCGCACCACCCGCGCCCCGAAGCCGCGTCCGCGAAACTCCGGCACGCTGCACACGCCCGCGAGCGCGAGCACCCGCAATGGTCCGTTTGCCGTCTGCACAACCCGCGGGAACCACATGGCCACGGCCCACAATTCGTCCCCGTGCCAAAGCGCGGCGAGCCGCCGCTCCTCGCGTTCCCAACCGGCGCGCGCCGCCTCACGACGATCGACCAGCGACTCGCCCACCGCAGGCCAAACCCGGTCGTACAACGCGCAGAGCGCGCGCAACCGCGCTGCCGTCAGGTCGCGAACCGCGCCGCTCGTCAAACTCGGGCTGGGTGAATCGGTGCTCACGCTGAACCTCAACGGCACATTCCCTCACCGCGCTGCGCCGCGCGCTGCCGTCACGCACGTCGCGAAATCCTCCGGCACCGCGCTCTGCACCTCGATGGTTTCACCCGTCACCGGATGAGGGAACCGCAGCCGCGCAGCGTGCAGGAGCACCCGCGGCACCGGCACGAAAGCCCCGCCCGCCGCCTTGAGCTGCATCCACCCGCCATAAAGCCCGTCGCCATAGATCGGATGCCCACCCTCTGCGAGGTGAACCCGGATCTGATGCGTACGTCCGGTGTGCGGCTGCGCCTCGACGAGCAGCGAACTGCCGAGCCGTTCGAGGACACGGAACGAGGTCGACGCCGGGTCGCCGCCGCTGCGTACGGCGCCAAACTTGCTCGCCTTCCCGACCCGGCCCACGACCCCGAGGTGGTTCTCAACCTCCCACTCCGCCGGCCCCGCCGCCCCGGCCGCCGCGAGAGCCACGTACGTCTTCTGCGCCTCGCGTCCGGCAAAGAGCGCGGTCACGCCGGCATTGGCCTTCTGGTCCTTCGTGAACAGCAGCACGCCCGAGGTGTCACGGTCCAGCCGATGATGCAGCCCGAGGTAGGCATCGGTACCGGCGCGCGCCGACAAGAACGCCTTCAACGTGCCGAAAACGCTGGCGCGGGCGGCGTCGAGCGTCGGCTGGGTCGGCAGTCCGGGTGGCTTGTCGACGATGATCAGCCACCGATCCTCGAAGAGGATGCGCTCGGGGGTCCACGCGAAGTCGCGCAGGATCGCCTGCCGCATTCCGGTCGCGCCACCGATATCGAACTTGGCCGGATCGAGGAAAACCTCGATCCGCGTCCCTTCGCGCAACTCGTAGGAGGCCATCTGCTCGCGCCGGCCATTGCGGCTGACCAGCCCGGAAAGGATCAGCCGGCGCACCTGGGCCCGCGACACCTCGCGCTCGAGCGCCTTCGGCAACGCCTCGGCCAGGAAGTGGTCGAGACGGATGCCCTGCTGAGCGGCGCCGATGCGCCAGGATTGTTTCCAGGTGGCCATGGCCGGCATCGTGGACCACCGGACCCGCCGCTGACAAGGCACTCCAGTGCTCGTCACCACATCCGAGCACACACCGGTCAAGGGCGGTTCCCGCGCTCCGTCCCCCCATGCTTCCGATCAATATCTCCTCGCAGCTCACCCTCTTCATGGTCCTCCCGCTCTTGGTTTGGCGAGAGCCAGCCCGCTCCCAGCCGCTTCGCGCTCGCGATCCCCGGCCAGTCTGTCGCCTTGGAACAACGCCAGCACGGACAGCCCGAGATCGACCAGTCCCTCACCAACTCCGCCGCCGCCGGGATCAAGGTCATGCACGCGGAGCCGGATGTCCCCGTCCTGCCTCGGCGACAGAACAACTTCGGGCCGAGATCGCGACCGTGTTCGAACAATGACCCGAACTCGACTCCTACCTCGCCGGTCCGCCCCCCGACAAAGAGGCCGAATTCCCCGCCCGGTACGCCGCCAAGCCCGCCTTCGATGCCGTACTGCGGGTGCCGGAAGCCGCTCCACGCCAATCGCAGGGATCAATCGCACGGGCGGCGCACGCTCTCGACCCAAGACAAAGCCGCGCCCGAGGAGGCGCGGCTTGCATGCTCGAACAACCGCAGGGCTCGGTCGGCGGGCGCTCAGTTTTTGGCGAGCGCACCGGCCTTGCCGATCGCTGCGGCCGCCGTCACCGGAGGGAGTTTGCCCTCCTCGGCCGCTCGCACAAACCCCTCGGTCACCGACTTGAGCTGCTCCCACCGGTCTCGGATCCGCTCGACCTCTTCGTTGGTGACCTTGCCGTCGGCGACGGATGCGGAGATCACGCCCAACAGGTCGGCGAACTCCTGCACGATCTTGTTCGTGGCCGGAATCAACTCGTACGGGTGCGCCTTGGCCTCCGGATTCTTGATGAAGAAACCGCCGGAGCGTTCGCATACCCACTGCGCCAGCGCGGTTTCCCCGGTGAACTTGATGATTGAATCGATCCGGTCCAGCGGGTTGGCCGCGCCGCTCCCCTCCTGAGGCGGTTCGGCCCACTTGTAGACGAGCGAAAGCGAGAGGCCCAGTTCACCGGCAATCTGCTTCGCGCTCACCTTTTTCAGCAGCTGCTTGAAGATCTCGTGCGAGTGCATCGGCGGTCAGATTATAACGCCCCCGCCGTTTGGCAAGTGTCCCGAACACTCCGCGACAATTGGCCCCGATTTCCACTTCCCGGCCACCGCACCGGACTTACCTGCGGCCCGCGCGCCGCCGCCACGCCAGGCGCGCACGGTGGAAGACCTGCGGCGCCGCAGTGCGCCCTTCGGCCGGCCCGTAGCGCAGTCGCTGAAGTTCCTCGACGACTGCGCCCTCGACCAACTCCGCTTGGGCGAAACGTCGCAGCCAGCGCCCCGCCTCGCGTCGCACCGGGTCGCGCTTCGTGCCGGGACGCAGCCGCGTCACCCACACCAGCCGCCACCGCCACGCCCCCCACGCCAGCGCCGCCACGCCGGCACCCCCACCCGCCCAGATGGCCACCCGACCCACGTCCCACGGACTCAAGAGCCAATCCTGCACCGCCCGGCCAACCCGGTCGACCACCGCCAAGAATCGCTCGCCCTGCCGGCTCGCCTCCTCGCGTAGCACCGTCGCCAGCTCCTCCTGCGCCCCACGATCGAAGTTCACAATGCGGCGATACCACAACATCCGCAGCGCATCGACCCGCGCCGTCCAACTACGGTCGATCGCCGCCTCGCGCCGCTGCCGCACGACGTCCGGGTCGCTGGCCGCCCCACCGCCCGGTGTCGGGTCCGCGCGCAGCCAACGGCCGTCCTCGCCGAGGATCTCGCACCAGGCGTGCGCGTCGGAATTGCGGACCATGTAGTACTGCTCGAAACCGTTCCACGCCCCGCCCTTGAAGCCGACCACCAGCCGCGCCGGATAGCCCGCCCGCCGCGCCAGCAGCACGAAGCTCCCCGCAAACAGCTCGCAATGCCCGGGCCCCGAGCCTTTCAGCCAACGGACCAACACATCCTCGGCACCACCCGCCACCCGCGACGAAAGCGAGTAGGAATGTTTCCGGCCCAGCCAGTCGATCGTGCGCCGGCGAAACTCCGCCACCGGCAGATGCTCGCCCCCGGTGATCTCCACCAACACTCCATCGAGCGCCGTCCCGTTGGCGGCGCCGTCGGGCACCGCCCACAGCGTTCGCGGATACGCCCCCCTCGGTGCGCCCGC
>JAEXPL010000173.1 GCA_023446865.1 Verrucomicrobiota bacterium
GGGCTGAGCGACACGATCAGTTCAGGGCTCTTGGGCGTCTTCCGCGAGATTGGAATTCGGCGACGCATGGATCGGCCGCCGGGGACGGTTCCGCGTTTTTGGGGTGCATGGTTGGTGGCGGGCGGAGGCGATCCGGACGCGAGGTCCGACCCTACCGCAAGCGGGAGGGCCACGCCGGCCGCGTGGCGGGACGTTTCAGGTTCCGCCTCCGCCTCGGGTTGCTGGCCACGGGCGGCGGAAGCGAAGCGCTTCCGCTACGATTGGGGGACGGCCTGCAACGTTCACGTTTCGGGGGCGGTTTTGCGGTCATGTCACGCGGCCGTCACGGGACCGTAACAATCGGCTGCTAGCTTCGTGGGCGACGCAGACGGCGCACCGCCGGATGCCCCGAGTTTCCAACCCACATCCCGTCCCAATCATGCGCAAACTCCCGCTCGCCCTGCTCGCCCTCGTCGGCGGCATCGCCTTCAGCTCCGCCACCGCGGTGGCCCAGGACTCCGGCCCCCTCATCGATCTGCTCGTGAAGAAGGGGCTGATCAACGACCAGGAGGCCGAGGAGCTCCGCACCGATCTCACCAAGGATTTCGCCGCCAACACCTCCGCAGGCAAACTCAACCTCGGCTCCCACCTCACCGAGTTCAAACTCGGCGGCGACGTCCGCCTCCGCCACCAGATCGAGAGCAAGCTTTCCCAGGCCGCCAACGCCACCTGGGCCGACCGCACGCGCGAGCGCTTCCGGTTCCGCCTCAACGGCGACCTGCAAATGCAGAAGGGCTGGAGTGCCGGCTTCGCCCTCGAGACCGCCTCCGCCGCCGCCTCCGGCAACCAGACTTTCGAAAACGGCGCCGACGACTATGGCATCTACCTCGCGCGCGCCTACGTCGCCTGGCAGCCGCGCAACGACCTGAAGTTCGTCGCCGGCAAGCAGCGCAACCCGCTCTACACGACCGACCTCGTCTGGGACGGCGACATCAACCCGCAGGGCCTCGCCGAACTCTACACCTACTCGCTCGGCGGCAAGGACACCCTCGAGGTGCGTGCGCTCCAATCGATCATGGACGACAACAACGAGGCGACCAAGGGCCGCGCGGGCAACGACGCCTGGCTCTTCGCCCAGCAGCTCGTGCTCACCAAGTACTTCGGCACGACCAGCCTCATCCTCGCGCCCGGCTACTCGATCTACGGCAAGTCGACGCTTTCCGGGCTCACCAACGAGACGCCCTTCAACGGCGACACCGCCAGCCTCTCGCTCGGCACCTTCGCGGGCGAACTCGGGTTCGCCAACGTCGGCCGCGAGGGCAACAGCCTGAAGGTCTATTGGGATTCCAGCTACAACTTCGAAGCGGCCAGCCGCGTGCACAAGGTCTACGGCCTCACCACCGCCCAGAAGGACGCCTTGGCCTGGCTCGTCGGCGTGGGCTACAACCACGGCTCGGGCAAGCTCGCCGGCGACTGGGGCGTGAAGGCCGACTACCGCCGCATCGGCCTCGGCGCCGTCGATCCCAACCTCAGCGATTCCGACTTCGGTTTCGGCAACCTCAACCAGGCCGGCTTCAAGCTCGCGGGCAGCTACAACCTCGCGGACTTCTGCAGCGTCAACGTCACCTATTTCTACACCACCGACATCCGCGACACGCTCAACCACGCCGTTGCCGGTCTCGACGGTTCGCGCATCCTCCAGGTCGACCTCGTGACGAAGTTCTGAGCGCGCACGACCACCAACCACCATCCAGCTCCGCGTTTCCCATGAAGAACTCCCTCTTCGCTCTCGTCTCCGTCGCGCTGCTCGCCGGCTCGCTCTCCGCCGCCGACAAGCTCGTGATCAAGGGCTCCGACACCCTCGGCGCCAAGCTCGTGCCGCAGGTCGCCGAGGCCTTCAAGGCCGCGCATCCCGAGGTTGCTTTCGAGATCGCCGCCGAAGGCTCGACCACCGGCATCGCCGCCATCACCGACGGCACCGCGCAGATCGGCATGTCCTCGCGCCGTGCCAAGCCCACTGAGCTCTCCGCCGCGCTCGCCAAGGGCGTGAGCATGAAGCCCACGATCGTCGCCTACGACGGCATCGCCGTCATCGTCAACGAGGCCAACCCCGTCGCCCAGCTCACTCTCCGCCAGGTCGAGCAGGTCTTCACCGGCGACGTGACCGACTGGAGCGCGGTGGGCGGCAACCCCGGCAAGTTTTCCATCTACACCCGCAACACCTCCTCGGGCACGTACTCGGACTGGAAGGAGCTCGCGATGAAGAAGCGCGACTACGCCGGTTCCTCGCAGAAGATGGCGGGCAACGAGCAGATCGCCGCCGAGGTCGCCAAGAACCCGAACGGCATCGGCTACGTGGGTCTCGCCTACGTGCACGCCCCCGGCATCCGCGTGGTCGCCATCGTGACCAAGGACGGCAAGGCCATCCTGCCGAGCGACGAGACGATCCAGGCCAAGGCGTATCCCTACGCCCGCCCGACATTCTTCTACACCAACGGCGACCCGCTCGGCCTGACTGCGCAGTTTGTCGAGTTCATGCTCGGGGCCGAAGGCCAGTCCATCGCCAAGAAGGTCGGCTTCGTGCCGGTCGGGAAGGAGTGACCTTACGCCGCCGCAGGTAGGGGGCGCTTGTGCTGTAGGCCACGGCGTTGACGTGGCCTGTCTTTTCCGGAGCGGCCAGGTCAGCGCCCTGGCCTACAGCGCCGGCCCTCGTAGTGGATGCGTTTCGCCTCCGCGCGGAACGGCAACCGTTCCGCCTCGAGTTTCCCTTCCTCCGGCGGGCGCCTTCACGACGCCCGGCGGCTTTTGGGTTGAACCAGCCTCCTCGTCTCCACGACCTTCCTTCCGCCTCTTTCCGCCACCGCCACAATGGCCTCCGACTCCTCGCCCGAGCCCACCGCCGCCCCGCACTCCGTGCGCAAGCAGCTGCTTGCCCCGGGAAAGTTCCGGCTTTTCGGGCGCAACCGCGACTGGTGGATCAAGCTGTTCTTCGAGGGCAACGCGACGATCTCGATCGTCGTCCTGCTGCTGATCGTCTTCACGCTCTTCCGCGAGGCGGCGGGCTTCATCCCCGGCAACCGCCAGAACCTCGAGGTCTATCGCCGCGCCGGGCTTGAGTACGTCGACATCCTCAAGCGCCAGACCGACGAGTACGCCGCTCTGGGCCGTGAGCTCTCCGCGGTGCGGCTGGCCTGGCTCCAGCGGCTGACCGCCTCCGGACTCGATCCGGCCGCCGTCAACGCGAAGCTCGCCGCGCTCGACGCCCTTGACGAGCGCCTGGCCGACGCCGGCGCCACGCACCGCGATCTGCTCTCCGAGATGGTCGACCACGCCTCCGCGGTGAAGGAGCGGGTGAAGGTCGGCCACGACATGGCGGAGGTCCGCCGGAATCTGCTCTCCGGCCTCGCGACGGCCGACCCCGAACGCGCCGCCAAGCTCCAGACGCAGGCCGATGCCGTGGTGATCGAGGAGGTCGATTTCGCTACCGAGGCGAATGTGCTCACCGCGCGGTTTCCCGAGATCGAGGCCGCCAACCGCAACCTTGCCGCCGGGATCGGCGACATCGTGGCCGCACTGCCGCGGACCGGCGACTCCGTGATCGACCGGCGGCTGGCGCGCTTCGGCCGGGCTCTGGACGGGTTCCGCGACTCGTTCGCCGCGCGCGAGGGCGAACTCCTGCGGTGGCGCGCCGACCGGCCGGTGGCGTGGTGGGAATCGCTCCACGCGTTCGCCTTCGGCCGCGACTGGATCACCGCCAGTTTCTGGCAGGACTGGTACGGCGTGCTGCCGCTGTTCTTCGGCTCCGTGTTCATCTCCGTGCTCTCGCTGGCGATCGCGATTCCGCTCGCCCTCTGCGCCGCCCTCTACGTCAACCAGATTGCGCGGCCCTGGGAGCAGCGCTTCATCAAGCCGTACATCGAGTTCATCTCGGCGATTCCCAGCGTGGTGCTCGGCTTCTTCGGCATCGCGATGCTCGGCGAGACGCTGCGCGCGGTCTCGCAGGTGTCGTGGCTCTCGTGGGTGCCCGGTTTCCCGATGCAGGAGCGTCTCAATGCGTTCACCGCCGCGGCGCTGCTCGCGCTGATGGCGATCCCGACGATCTTCACGCTCGCCGAGGATGCGCTGCAGAACGTGCCCAAGGCTCTGCGCGAGGCCTCGCTCGCCCTCGGCGCCACGCGCCTGCAGACGATAGTGAAGATCATCCTGCCCGCCGCGCTCTCCGGCATCACCGCCGCGGTGTTGCTCGGCTTCGGCCGGGTGATCGGCGAGACGATGGTCGTGCTGCTTTGCGCGGGCAACCGCATCGCGATCCCGGACTTCTCCGCCGGCCCCGGCGTGGCCTTCCAGCCCGTGCATACGATGACCGGCATCGTCGCCCAGGAGATGGGCGAGGTGGTGCGCGGGAGCCTGCACTACCGGGCGCTCTTCATGGTCGGCTGCCTGCTCTTCATCCTCTCGCTCGGCATCAACTACGGCGCGCAGAAGATCGTGCGCCGCTACCGTCTCCCGCAGAGCTGATCCCTCCGCCATGAACAACCAAGCAACAACGCAGGCGAGGGTAGGGCGAACCGTCCGCGGTGAGCCGCGGTCCGAAGGGTGGGGCGGGCTTTATGCCCGCCAGTTGCGTACCGTTCCGGATGGCGGGCGTGAAGCCCGCCCCACCGCCGGAGCCGGAGCGGTCCGCGGGCGCGCCGCGACCCTACCGCAGGCGTGTTGCTCGAACTGGAGGATTTGCCCATGACCGCCCGTTCCGCTTTCCCCGCCCGGCGCTCGATCCTCCGCCAGCCCTCGTGGGCGGCGCGGTGGGAGGCGCTGTTCTTCTTCCTGCTGCGGGCCGGCACCTATGGCGTGCTGCTCGGCGCGGCGGCGATCTTCATCGACATCGGCGTGAAGGGCGGCCGCGTCGTCTTCCAGCTTGCCCCGCCGTTTGTGAACGTGCCCTTCCTCACGCAGGCGCCCGAGACGCTGCACGTGCTCACGCTTGACGGCGAGAAGACCAGGATGGGCGATCGCGAGTACCGGGCGTTCGCCGCGGCGCATCCGGAGAAGGTGAAGGACGCCGCGGCGGAGACCTACGCCTACTCGGCCGGCGGCATCTTCCCGAACATCGTCGGGACCGTGCTGCTCGTGCTCGGCTCGATGGTGATCGCGCTCGTGCTCGGCGTGAGCAGCGCAATCTACCTCAGCGAGTACGCGAAGGACGGACCGTTCATCCGGCTGCTGCGGCTCTCCATCGCCAACCTCGCGGGCGTCCCCTCGATCGTGTTCGGCCTGTTTGGTTTCGGCCTGTTCGTGATGGCGTTCGGCTGGAACGTCTCGCTGCTGGCCGGCTGGTTCACTTTGGCCTTCATGGTCCTGCCGATCATCATCACCGCCAGTGAGGAGGCCCTGCGGGCGGTGCCGAAGGGCCTGCGCGAAGGGGCGCTGGCGCTGGGCGCGACGAAGTTCCAGACGATCCGCACCAACGTGCTGCCGTACGCGCTGCCGGGCATCCTCACCTCGTCGGTGCTGGCGATCGCGCGCGTCGCCGGCGAGACCGCGCCGATCATGTTCACCGCCGCCTACGTGGTGCGCGACCAGATGCCCTGGCAGGTGGAGAAGTGGACCGACTTCTTCTTCCAGGGCGTGATGGCGCTGCCGTACCACATCTACGTCGTCGCCTCGAAGATTCCGCAGAACGACTACACCCGCGACGTGCAGTACGGCACGGCGTTCGTCTTCCTCTTCACCGTCGCCGCCATCGCGCTCACCGCCATCCTCCTGCGCGCCCGGCTGCGCAAACAGTATCGCTGGTAACGGCCACCCTCCGAACCCATCTCCCGCCATGTCCTCCGCGCCTACGACTCCTTCCGCCCCGGCCGTTCCGCCCAAGCGGGCCGCGCGCCCGCCAGGCCCGTCGATCGTCGAGATCGACCGGTTGAATTTCTTCTACGGCGAGAAACAGGCGCTGTTCGACGTGACGCTCGGCATTCCGGAGAAGCAGGTCACCGCCTTCATCGGCCCCTCGGGCTGCGGCAAGACCACGCTGCTGCGCTGCCTCAATCGGATGAACGACCTGGTCGATGTCGCCCGGATCGGCGGCGGCGAGATCCGCATCGACGGCATCAACATCTACGACCCGCGCGTCGACGTGATCGAGCTGCGCAAGCGCGTGGGCATGGTCTTCCAGAAGTCGAACCCGTTCCCGAAGTCGATCTACGAGAACATCGCCTACGGCCTGCGGCTCCACGGTGTCCGGCAGAAGTCCAGGCTCGACGAGATCGTCGAGAAGAGCCTGCGCGGCGCGGCGCTCTGGGACGAGGTGAAGGACCGCCTGCACGACAGCGGCAGGGGCCTCTCCGGCGGGCAGCAGCAGCGTCTGTGCATCGCCCGCGCGATCGCCGTCGAGCCCGACGTGATCCTGATGGACGAGCCGTGCTCGGCGCTCGACCCGATCGCCACCGCCAAGGTCGAGGAGCTCATCCACGAGCTGAAGGACCGGTACACGATCGTGATCGTCACGCACAACATGCAGCAGGCGGCCCGGCTCTCCGATCGCACGGCCTTCTTCTACCTCGGCAAGCTGATCGAGTTCGCCGAGACGGAGAAGATCTTCATGAATCCCGACAACCCGCAGACCGAGGCCTATGTCTCCGGTCACTTCGGGTGAGCACACCATGATGGCTTCACCGCACGCCACGCGGGAAACCCGGCCGGAGACCCGGCTTGCCGGCGCGCACCGCTCCGGACCGTGCTCGCCAGCCGACCGCCGCCGTGTTTTCCCCTGATTCCGTCCCGCCGCCCAATCCCATGAAACGTTTCTTCGACGCCGAACTGGAAACCCTTCGCTCGCACCTGATCCAGATGGGCGAGAAGTCCATCGAACAGGTCCGCCTCGCCGTGCGCGCGGTGGTCGAGCACGACCCCGAACTCGGCCGCCAGGTGCGCGCGGGCGACGACGTGCTCGACCGGCTCGAGGTGCTGATCGACGAGGAGGGCGTGCGCTACATGTCCCTGCGCAACCCGATCGCCACGGACCTGCGGCTGGTGGTCGTCGGCATGAAGGCCGGGCACGATCTCGAGCGCGTGGGCGACGAGGCGAACAACATCGCCAAGCGCGCCATCCGCCTGGCGGCGGAGCCCCCGCTCAAGCCCTACATCGACCTGCCGCGCATGGCGGACATCGCGCTGGGCATGCTGCGTGACGCGCTCGACTGCTTTCTCCAGCACGACAACGACAAGGCGCTGGCGGTGATCCGGCGCGACCAGGCGGTCGACGATCTCAACAAGCAGATCTACCGCGAGCTCGCCGCGTTCATGGTGGAGAAGCCTGAGACGATCACCCGGGCCCTGGAGCTGATGTTCATCGCCAAATCGCTCGAGCGCATCGCCGACCACGCCACGAACATCGCCGAGGAGATGGTGTACCTCGCGAAGGGCGAGGATATCCGCCACCAGGACGAGCTGAAGAAGGCCCCGAAGGTCGAGTGAGCCTCTCGTAGCGGAAGCGTTTCGCTTCCGCAGGATGCGGCGGAGGCGGAACGTGAAACCTTCCGCTACGGGATGCGCCCGCGTTGCCTCACTGCACGCCGCAGGCGTGCAGGAGCTTCACCGAGAAATAGCCGAGCAGTCCGGTGATGGGCAGCGTGAGCACCCAGGCCCAGACGATGCGGCCGACGACGCCCCACTTCACAGCGCTGAAGCGCTTCACGGTGCCGACGCCCATGATCGCCGTGGAGATCACGTGGGTGGTCGAGACCGGGATGCCGAAGTGGGAGGCGGTGAGGATGACCGCTCCGGCGCTCGTCTCGGCGGCGAAGCCGTGGACGGGCTGGAGTTTCACCATCTTGTGCCCCATCGTCCGGATGATGCGCCAGCCTCCGCCGGCGGTGCCCGCGGCCATCGTGAGCGCGCAGCTCAGGATGACCCACGAGGGGATGTCGGCGTTGGGCTGCCGGAGGAAGTGGAGGAACGGCGGGAGGTCCTCGAGAATTCCGGCCTTGGTGCTGGTGAAGAGTGCGAGGGTGATGATGCCCATCGTCTTCTGCGCGTCGTTGGAGCCGTGGCTCAGTCCCATGATTCCGGCGCTCACGAGCTGGAGCTTGCCGAAAACGTTGTTCACGAAGCGCGGCGTCGCTTTGCGCAGCGTCATGTACAGGAGGGCCATGAACAGCGCGGCGACGGCGAAGCCCATGATCGGGGAGGTGACCATCGGCATGACGACCTTGTGCCAGAGCCCCACGTGTTTGCCCTTGGCGTCGGTTGCGGCCCAGATCAACACGCTCCACTTGCCATGCGCGGTGGCGAGGGCGGCGCCGCAGAGCCCGCCGATGAGGGCGTGGCTGGAGCTGGAGGGCAGGCCGAGCCACCAGGTGAGGAGATTCCAGATGATCGCGCCGATGAGGGCGGCGAGCACGGTGGTCGTCGTGGCGACGCTGGCGTCGACCAGCCCGGAGCTGATCGTCTTGGCGACACCCACGCCGATGAACGCGCCGATGAGATTGGTGACCGCGGCCAGCATGATCGCCTGGCGGGGTGTGAGGACCTTGGTCGAGACGACGGTGGCGATCGCGTTGGCGGCGTCGTGGAAACCGTTGATGTACTCGAAGGCCAGCGCGGCGAAGATGACGAGAAGCAGGATCTCCATGGCGCGCGCCTCAGGAGTACTTCAGGACAATCTGGAAGACGACGTTGCCGGCATCGCGGCAGCGGTCGATGACCTTCTCGAGCATCTCGTAGAGCTCGCGAAGGATGACGAACTGCTTGGCGTCGTAGGGACCGTGGTAGAGTTCCTTGAGGAACTCGAGCATGACCTTGTCGGCTTCGCCTTCGGCGTGCTGGAGGCGGGCGTTGGCGTCCTGGATCTTGTCGAGGCGTGTGCCGTGGCGGAGCTGCTTGACCATGAAGATCACGGCATCGGCCGCGAGTTCGATGAGGGCGACTTGGCGCGTGAGGTGGGCGCTCGGCACGGGGCCGGGGTAGATGGAGAGGCGCTCGACGACTTTTTCGACGCCCTTGGGAATGCGGTAGAGGGCAAGGGAGAGCGCCTCGATGTCCTCGCGCTCGAGCGGGGTGACAAAGGTCTTGCAGAGCTGTTCGGTGATCTCGGAGGTGATCTGCTTGTCCTTGCGGCGGCTGAGGACGAACTCGTCGAGGCTGTGGCGCTTGGTCGGGTCGTCGACGGTGGCGAGGTACTTGCCGAGCAAGGCGGTGCTGACCTTTGCCTCTTCGGCGCTGGCTTCCAGGAGGTCGAAGAATTTTTCGTCTTTGCCGAGGAGTTTGCGGAGGGACATGGCGGCCATCTAAGACGACCGGGCGGCGGAATGGAAAGCGTGTTCTTCGGAACTGCGGGCACTGGCGGGCGCATGCCGGTGGCGAAAGTATCGCGGCGGCGTTGGTCGGGTGGCGGATCGCGCTCCCGTTCAGCCGCGGGATCACCCGGTGGGCGGTTGCTGGGCGGCGGATCGGTCTCCGGGCGGGAGCGGTGTCGCCGCGGATTTCGCCGGAAGAAGGGGTTGGGGGCGCCCGGGCTAGTGTCGACTCTTGGCCGGCCCCCTTTCTCGCGGCCATAGCTCAGCAGGCTAGAGCATCCTGCCGTACGGCGGAATGGATCTTGGGGCACCTGCCGAATGGCGCCGTGATTTTGCCGGAAGAAGGGGTTGACAGTGCCCGAACCGGTGCCGATTTTCGCCGGCCTCATTTCTGGCGGCCATAGCTCAGTTGGTTAGAGCACAAGATTGTGGATCTTGGGGTCGCGGGTTCAAGTCCCGTTGGCCGCCCCATTTTCTGCGAGGTGGAGGGAGTGATGCGGATGTCGGGCCGCTGGTTGACATCGGCTGCGGCCCTCAACGTAGTCTTCTTCATGCCCGTGCCTCAGCCACCGATCGCCAGCCTGCTCGCGTGGCTGACCGTGTCCGTGCTGTTGCTGGCGGGTGCTCCGACGCACCGCGCCGGGGCGGGCGCGAACGGGGCTCAGCTCCAGACCGCGGCCGACGAACTGGCCCAAGCCGCCACACTGCTCCGCTGCGCTTCTGGGCACGATGCCGCGCGAGCCCCGGCGCCGAAGTTCCGCGAGGCGATGGCGGTGCCCGTTGTGGTGCGTCTCGCGGTCTCCGGTTGCGCGTTCTCGCGCCACCCAGGGCAGCGCCATCCTGGCGCTGCGCCGCTGATGCGGCCGAGCTTGGTGGGTACGGTCGAGTTGCGGATCTGAGTGCGGGGCGGCCGGCCGCGGTTTTCTGCGGTCGAACCAACGGCGGCAATCCTGCCCATGCGCCGGATCCGCTCGGCATGTGCCACCGCGCCCTCTCCGCAGGGCGTGGCAACCAGCCCGTCCGACCCCAGATACTGGGGATAACTTCGGGCGGCGTCATCCAACCCGCAACTTCCGTACTCCCATGCAGTTCATCCTTTCCTTCCTCTCCAACCTCGCCCGCCAGCGCATTCTCAACCGCTACCGGGCCCTTCTTCCCGCCATCCGCCGCCGCCAACAAGCGCTGCGCGGTTCCGATCCCGCGGTGCTCACCGCCCAGCTTCTCCAACAGCCCAAGCCCCGCCTGGTCGACGCCTGCGCCAACGTCCTCGTCGCCTGCGACCGACTCGAGGGCCAGAGCTTCCAGATCCTGGAGGAGAACGTCGTCTGGCGTATCCTGCCGTTCGACTCGCAGATCCTCGGCGGTCTCGTGCTCTTCCACAACCAGGTCGCCGAGATGGGCACCGGCGAGGGCAAGACCCTCTCGGCTGTCGTCGCCGCCTACCTGAGCTTCCTGCACAAGCGGAAGGTCCACGTCATCACCGCCAACGACTACCTGGCCCAGCGCGACTCGATCTGGATGAAGCCGGTCTTCGACCAGCTCGGCTGTACCGTCGGCCTGCTCGCGCCCGACCAGACGGCCGCCCAGCGCCAGGCCGCCTACCGCTGCGACGTGCTCTACGCCACCGCCACGGCGTTGATCTTCGACTACCTCGGCGACAACGGCCTGATCGCCTCCGCCGACCAGCGGCTCCAGCAGGGGCAGGACTTCGCCATCGTCGACGAAGCCGATTCCGTACTGATCGACGAGGCGCGCACGCCGCTCGTGATTTCCGGCCGGAAGGAATCCGATCTCTCGCTCTACACGAAGCTGCACAAGCCCGTGATCGAGGTGCACAAGCTCCAGGCCAAGTACGTGGCCGGCCTCGAGGCGGCGGTCGCCGAAGCCGTCGCTGCCGGCAACCTCGCGCACCCCGAGCTCGGCCGGAACCTCTACCTCATCCGGCAGGCCGACCCCAACAACGAGCGCCTGCAGCAGTGGCTGATGGAGTCGCCGATCCGCAAGAAGCTGGAGGAGTTTCAGGAGAAGACCGAGGGCAACTCGCACGCCACCGCCGAGCTCCACAACCGCGGCTACTACTCGATCAGCCAGCGCGACCACTCGATCCACCTCTCCGATACCTGCCAGGAGCAGTTCGCGAAGCTCCTCGGCCAATCGCTCGTCATCCCCGACCTCTCCGCGCAGATCAACCGCCTCGAGCAGTCCGCCCAGTCCGACGAGGAGAAACAGCGCCAGCGCGAGGCGCTCTCCGTCGAGATGGACACCGTGGCGTCGCAGCTCAACACGATCCACCAGCTCATCAAGGCCTACGCGCTCTACCGCCGCGACATCGAGTACATCGTGCGCGACGGCGCCATCGTCCTCATCGACACCAACACCGGCCGCCCGCTGCCGGGCCGGCATTTCTCCGACGGCCTCCATCAGGCCGTCGAGCTCAAGGAGCGCCTGCGCCTCTCGCCCGAGTCGCAGACGCTCGCCGAGACCTCGATCCAGAACTTCATCCGGCAGTACAAGTTCCTCGGCGGCATGACCGGCACCGCGCGCATCGAGGCCGACGAGTTCTCCAGCACGTACAAACTCGATGTGATCCCGATCCCGCCGCACAAGAAGTGCATCCGGCGCGTGCAGCCGGATCTCCATTTCAAGAGCCTCGACGCGAAGCTCGACCGCATCATGGCCGACATCCGGCAGGTCCATGAGCAGGGGCGCCCGATCCTCGTCGGCACCTCCTCCGTGCAGGAGTCGGAGCTCGTCAGCGCGCGGCTGAAGGCGCTCAAGCTCGAGCACAGCGTGCTCAACGCAAAGAACCACGCCAAGGAGGCGATGATCATCGCCCAGGCCGGCCGGCGCGACGCCATCACCATCGCCACCTCGATGGCCGGCCGCGGCACCGACATCAAGCTCGCCCCCGGCGTCGCCGACCTCGGCGGTCTCCACATCATCGGCACGACCCGCCACTACCTGCGCCGGCTCGACGAGCAGTTGCTCGGCCGTTGCGCCCGCCAGGGCGACCCCGGCTCGGTGCAGTTCTACCTCTCGCTCGAGGACGATCTCCTCAAGGAGGCGAAGGTGCCAGTCGCCCGCTACATGGGTTTCTTCAAGGCCGACGACGCCGGCATCCACCACCTGTTCATCAACAAGATCGTCGAGGAGGCGCAGGAGAAGTTCTCCGGCTTTTTCCACGCCGCGCGCCGCCAGCTCGTCGCCTTCGACAACATCGTCTCCACCCAGCGCCAGCAGATTTTCGCGATGCGCAACGACATCGTCGATGGCGCGTTGTCGAGCGAGCAGCTCCTCCAGGAGCACCTCGCGGAGCTGCAGGCCGCCGGCAAGTCCTGCCTCGACTGGTTCAAGCACACCTTCCCGATCAGCTTCAAACAGGACCCCGCCGACGCCCCCGCGCCGCTGGTGGAGATCTACAAGGAGGCGATCGAGCAGTGCGGCGCGCAGCTCGGCTTCGACAAGAAGGCCTTCGACCGGATGGTCCTGCTCGCCAACCTCGACGAGTACTGGCGCGACTACATCACCGCGCTGGGCAACCTCAAGGAGGGCGCGCAGCTCATGAGCTATGCGCAGACCGATCCGGTGAGCGACTTTGGCAACAAGTCCGCGAAGATGTTCATCCAGTTTCTGGAGCAGTACCGGAACACCGTCTTCAAGCGCGTCTTCCCCACCGTGGCGATGTTGCGCCGGCAACAGCAGCAGCCCCGCCGCCGCTGAGGTGCTCCGCCTGTCGCCGGCCGCGCCGAGGCCGGCGACCGTAGCTGGAGCACGCAGCGCCTCAGCCGCCTTTCCCGCGGTGGCGCCCCGCACCTGCCGCCGGTTGGATTGCGGCCGCGCGGCTTCCGCTCAACGTTGCCGCCACCGATGCATCCGTTCCGGATCGTCACCTACAACATCGCCCACGGCCGCGGGGCCCTGTCGCCTTATCAGGGGCTGAACTCCCATGCCTCGATCCGGCGCAACGTCCTCAAGATCGCCCACCTGCTGGAGCGCCTGCGGCCCGATGTCGTGGCGTTGCAGGAGATCGACGAGGACTCGCATTGGAACGGCCGGATCAATCTCCTCGAATACCTGCGCGAGCACTCGCGCCTGCCCTATGCGGTGATGGGCGTGAACAGCCAGCGCAGCGGCGACAAGCCGCTCCGCTACGGCAACGCCATCCTCTCGCGCCATCCCATCGTCGCCTGGGAAAACGTGTCGTTCGGCCGCAGCGAGATCGGAGGCAAGGGTTTCATCTTCACCGAAATCGACATCGGCCGGCGCCACATGGTGCCCGTCGTGAACCTGCATCTGGCGTTCTCGTCGCGCCGCGCCCGGCTGCAGCAGGCGGAGGCGGTGTCGGATTACATGCGGGCGAAGTACAACTACCGGCATGGCGAATGGCTGGTGCCGCCGATCCTCTGCGGGGATCTCAACAACTCCTCGCGCGTTCCCGACGCGACCGCCGCATTGTTCGAGTACTTTCAGCGCCACGGTGAGTACACGCTGCACCCCGAGAACGCCCGCACCTTCCCCTCGCCGTTGCCGAGCCGCGCGCTCGACTTTGTCTTTCTGCCGCCCGCCTGTCGCGTGCCGACGAGCGAGGTGCTGCGCAGCTACCTTTCCGACCACCGCCCGGTCGTCGTCGACTTCCGCCTGCCCGGAACGCGGACGCACTGAGGTCGTTTTCGGCGCTTGGCGCGGCCGGTTTGACAAGACTCTGCGTGGCCGTTTCCTCGCGCCCGTGCAGCGTCTCGTCTTCATCGCAATGGCTTGGTTGCTGGCCGCCTTCTGGCTGCCGGCGACGTTGCATTGCGCGGCCGAAACGGCCGGTTGGTTCGATGTCACGGATTGCTGCGCCGGCGAGTCAGCTGCGGCTACGGCCGATGTCTCGCTGGACCATTGCACGACGCTCGAAGTCGGCGTGCCGCGCGAGGAGTTGGGCGTTTCGGTGTTGAGTGTGCCGGTCGTGGCGCTGCTCGAATTCCTGCGTCCGGTGCGCGTGGCGGGTACGTCCGCGGCCAACGGCGTGACGCCGCGGCTGGCCGCGCCGCCGAATATCGGCGGATTGTGGCGGGCCGTGGAGCGCGTGGTCGCCCCGGCTCGCGCGCCCTGAGGCGCAGTTGAAACGGAGCGGGCTCGAACGAGTCCGTTGAGTTCGTGCGTACCGGCCCTTGGGCCGGTCGCGCCCATGCGCCGGAGTCTCCGGCCAACTTCCTGTTCAACAGCCATGTCCTCACGTCTCCTTCTCCTTTCCCTGATTCCTATTTCGGCGGCGCTGGCCGTCGCCGAGCCGGCTCCGATCTCGATCGAGGCGCTTGTCGCCGAGATCACCGCCGGCCATCCCGAGCTGCGTTACTTCGAGGCCGAAGTCGCGGCGGTGCGCGCCGAAGGGCGCGCCGCAACCGCGCCGGCCGCGCCGGAGCTTTCCGTCGAACTTGGCCGCAAACGTGTGCGTGCCGCCTCCGGCGAACTCGCCGGCGAGGGCGCCACATGGTCGGTTTCGCTCGCACAGACCTTCGAGTGGCCCGGCCGGCTCGCGCTGCGCAAGGCCGGCGCCCAGCGCGACGTCGCCCTCGCCGAGGCGGGGCTGGTGCGTTTCCGCGCCGAACTCGCCGCCCGCGCCCGCGGGCTCGCGCAAGGGCTGCACGCCGCCGGCGTGAAGGCCGCCGCCGTGCGCGAAGTGGCCGACCGCTACGCTGCGCTCAAGGAGACGCTGCTCGCCCGCGAGCCGGGTGGACTCACGCCCGAGCTGGAGACGCGCGCGATCGAGGCGCAGGAGCTCGTGCTCCACCGCCGCGCCACCGCCGCCGAGCTGGAGCTGCAGGCCGCTCTGCTGGAGCTCAACCAACTGCGCGGGCTCGCGCCCGATGCGCCGCTGGTCGTCGCGCCGCCGGCTCCGGTCTTTGGCGACGCGCCCGAGCTTGCCGCGCTGCTCGACGCCGCGCGCGAGAACAACTTCGAGTTTCGCGCCCGCCGCCTGGAGCTGGAGCGGCAGGGCTTCGCGCTGCGGCTGGCGCGGCACGAGCGCTACCCGGCGGTGACCGTGAGCCCGTTCTATTCGCGGGAAGGCGGCGACGGGCGCGAGACGACGGTCGGCGTGGGCCTGAGTCTGCCGTTGCCGGTCACGCGCGCTCCCCGCGCCGGGGTGGACGCCGCGGAGGCGCGGCGGATCCAGGCCGAGGCCGCGGTGCGGGCCGCGCAGCGCGAACTCGAGCGCGAGGTGACGCTCGCCGCGCAGTCCTTTGCCGCGAAGACCGCGGAGATCCGCCGCTGGTCGCCCGAGGCGGTCGCGAAGTTCCGCGAGTCCGCCGCCACCGCCGACCGGCATTACCGGCTCGGGGCCGTGCCGCTCGGCACGTACCTCGAACTCCAGGACGCGTACCTCGAGGCGGTCGAGGCGCTGCTCGACACCGAGGCCGAGGCGCTTGTCGCCGGCCTCCGCCTCCAACTCCTCACCGGTCTCGACTTTGGCGCCGTGCGCCTCGCGCCATGAAACACACAAACGGTTTTGCTGTAGCCGACCGCGCCGCAGCCGGTCCGAACAAACCCGCAGGTCCGGTCTCCGACCGGAACCGTTGGGCTCGAGCTGTCCCCTCCGGCGCGGGCCTAGAGCGACCGGTCGAAGACCGGTCCTACGGGTTGCTTGAAATTGGCCGGAGGCTACGACCCCGGCTGCAGTGGACACTGGCCGGCCTCCTCGCCGCCATGCTGCTCGCCGGCTGCGGCTCGCACGCCGACTCCGCCATCCATGCGGACGGCGACGGCCACGACCACGCCGCCGAGGCGACGCCCGCCGTGGTCTTCAAGGCCGGGCGCGGCCTGCAACTTGGCGCGACCGCGGCGCAGTTCATCGGACTTGCCACGGCGGAAGTCGCCGCGCGCGATTTGCCCGGCGCGGCCGGAGCGCCGGCGATTCCGGAGTCGGCGTTGCTGCGCACGGTGCGCGGCGAGTTCGTGTTCGTCGCCAACGGCGGCTGGTACCTGCGCACGCCGGTGCAGACCGGCGCCGCGGCCGGCGGCTGGGTCGAGATCCGCGACGGACTCTACGAGGGCGACACGGTGGTCGCGCAGGGCGCGCGGGCGTTGTGGCTCGCGGAGATCCAGGCGGTCAATGGCGGCGTGAGCTGCACCCACGGGCACTGAGCCCACCTCCAGCCATGTTGGAAAAGATCATCGATTTCTCCCTGCGCCGCCGCGCCTTCGTGGTCGCCGCGGTGCTCGCGCTCGTCGCGGCCGGCGTGTGGTCGGCGTTCCACGTGACCGTCGACGCCGTGCCGGACATCACCAGTCCTCAGGTCCAGATCAACACCGCCGTCGGCGGCCTCGCGCCCGACGAGATCGAGACGCTCGTCACCGTGCCCATCGAGATGGAGATGGCCGGCCTGCCGGGGATGGTGGAGCTGCGCTCGCTCTCCAAGTTTGGCCTCTCGCAGGTCACCATGAACTTCCGCGGCGGGTCCGACCTCTATCTCCTGCGGCAACTCGTCAACGAGCGACTCGCCCACGCGCGCGATGCGTTGCCGGCGGACGTCTCGCCCACGCTCGCGCCAATCGCCACGGGCCTTGGCGAGATCGTCTACTACACGGTGCGCTACCGCGCCGACGCCGCGCAGAAGCCCGCCGACCGCGCGGAGCAGTTGCGCGAGCTGCGGCTCACGCACGATTTCCTTGTGAAACCGCTCCTGCGTGCCACGCCGGGGCTGGCGGAGGTGAATGCGATCGGTGGTTACGAGAAGCAGATCGTGGTCGAGCCCGATCCGGCGAAGCTCGCCGCGGCGGGTGTCGCGTTCTCGGAGCTGGTCGACGTCGTGCGCAAGAGCACCGCCAACGCCGGCGGTGGCGTGCTCGAGCTCGGCGGCGAGGCCGTGGTTGTGCGCGCCGACACCCGCGCGAAGACCGCCGCGGACCTCGCGCGGCTGCCCGTGAAGTTTGCCGCTGCCGCGGAGCCGATCCTGCTCGGCGACCTCGCGACGGTCGGCATCGGCTCGGCGGTGCGCACCGGCGCGTCGACCGAGGACGGCGAGGAGTCGGTCACCGGCGCGGCGATCATGCTCGCCGGCGAGAACAGCCGGCTCGTGGCGCAGGCTGCCGTCGCGCGGTTGCGCGCGATCGAGGCGAAGCTCCCGCCGGGGATGGAGATCCGCGTCGTCTACGACCGCTCCGACCTCGTGAACGCGACCATCGCCACCGTGCGTGCGAACCTCTTCGAGGGCGCGGTGCTCGTGGCCGCGATCCTGTTCGCCGTGCTCGGCAACTGGCGCGCGGCGGCGATCGTGGCGATGGCGATCCCGCTCTCGTTCCTCTTCCTGCTCACAGGTCTCGTCCAAGGAAAGTGGAGCGCGAACCTGATGAGCCTTGGCGCGATCGACTTCGGTCTGATCGTCGACGGCGCGGTGGTGATGGTGGAGAACATCCTCCGCCATCTCGCCGAGCGCCAGCGCACGCTTGGCCGCGCGCTGACCGCGGAGGAGCGGCTGCGCGAGGTGCGCGCCTCGGCGCGCGAGGTGGCGCGCCCGATGTTCTTCGGCGTGCTCATCATCACTGTCGTGTACGCGCCGGTGCTCGCGCTCACCGGCATCGAGGGGAAGATGTTCCGCCCGATGGCGATCGCAGTGATGCTCGCCCTCGGCGGCGCGCTGGCCCTCTCGCTCACGTTGATGCCGGTGTTGTGCTCGTGGCTGCTGCGCGGCCGGCTCGAGGAACACGACGGCCGCATCGTGCGCGCGGCCAAGGCGGTGTACACGCCGCTGCTCGCCTGGGCGCTGCGCCGGCGAGCGGTGGTGGTCGCGGCGGCGGTGGCGTTGTTCGCGTTCGCCGGCTGGCGCTTCACCGGGCTCGGCGCGGAGTTCCTGCCGCAGCTCGACGAAGGCTCGCTCGCGATCCAGATGATTCGCGGCAACAGCGTGGGGCTCGCCGACTCGATCGACCTGCAGAAGCGCACCGAGCGCCTGCTGCTCGCGAAGTTTCCCGAGATCGCCGGCATCTTCGCCCGCCTCGGCACCGCCGAGATCGCGATGGACCCGATGGGGCCGAACACCTCCGACACCTACGTGCGGCTCCGGCCGCGCGCGGAATGGCGCGAGATCGACGGCCGCCGGATCACGAAGGCCGAGCTGGTGGAGCTCATGCGTCGCGAACTCGCGGCGACGATCCCCGGCCAGGCGCATCTGTTCACGCAGCCGGTGCAGCTGCGTTTCAACGAGATGATGGCCGGCGCGCGCGCCGATCTCGCGCTGAAGATCTACGGCGACGACTTCGCCGAGCTCGAACGCCTCGCCGTGGAGTGCCGCGACGTGTTGCGCACGATCCCCGGCGGGGCCGACGTGGAGTTCGACGCGCTCGGGCGCCTGCCGATGCTCGAGATCACACCGAAACGCGACGCGCTCCGCCGACTCAATCTCCACGCCGACGAGATCAATGGCGTTGTCGCCACCGCGCTCGCCGGCGAGGATGCCGGCGCGCTCGTCGAGGGCAGCCGGCGGTTCGATGTGGTGGTGCGCCTCCCCGAGGCGTCGCGGCTGGATCTTGCTGCGTTACGCGAGCTGCCCGTGCGCACCGCGGAGAACGACGGCGTGCAGGTGCCGCTCCGGCGGATTGCGGACATCGCCGTCGCCGACCGCGTGGGCCTGATCGCCCGCGAGGACACGCAGCGGCGCGTGGCGATCCTCGTCAACGTGCGCGGCCGCGACACCGACGGCTTCGTGCGCGATGCGAGCGCGAAGCTGCGCGGCGCGGTGAAGTTTCCGACCGGCTACTACTTCGAGTTCGGCGGGCAGTTCGAAAACCTGCAGGCGGCCCGTGCGCGCCTGGCGGTGGTCGTGCCCGTTGCGCTCGCGCTGATCTTCGCGCTCACGTACGCGAGTTTCGGCAGCGCGCGGCAGGCGGCGCTCATCTTCGTGAGCGTGCCGCTCGCGGCGGCCGGCGGTGTGCTCGCGCTGGAGTGGCGCGGGCTGCCGTTCACGATCTCGGCGGCGGTGGGCTTCATCGCGCTCGCCGGCATCGCGGTGCTCAACGGCATCATGCTGATCAGCTACATCAACCAGCTCCGCGGCGAGGGCCGGGCGCTGCGCGCGGCGGGGGTCGAGGGCACGCTCACGCGGTTGCGCCCGAAACTGATGACCGCGCTGGTGGCCTCGCTCGGCTTCGTGCCGATGGCGCTCGCCACCGGGCCCGGCGCCGAGGTGCAGCGTCCGCTCGCGACGGTTGTCATCGGTGGAATCGTGAGTTCGACGTTCCTCACGCTGGTCGTGCTGCCCGTGCTCTACGATCTCGTCGAGGCGCGGCGGAAACCGCGGGCGGGGAGGGGCGAGGCATGACCGGAGGTGTGCTCACCTCAGTTGCTGCTGCGGCGTGCGGCTTCCACTTGGTGCGGGTGCCACACCTGCGGGTGGACCCGCTTGCCCTCAAGCGGGTCACGGACCCGGCCCGAGGCCGAACCGTTTACTCGAAGCCCCAAGACTCCGAACCTTACCTATCAATGAAAACCAGGACTCTGTGGTTCCTTGTGATTGCGGCGGTCGGCACGGTGATGCCCGTGGTCTCCGCGGCCGCTGCATCGATGGCCGTCGCCGTTTCGTCCAATACGGTCGCAGTGCATCAACCCGAGTTGAAGAACACTGCGCAGGGCTGGCGTCTGGCCGGTTGTCTTGCGCCGCAGCGCGGAACGCGGCCCGGGGCGACTACGCATCTCGACGTCGCCTTTCTCGATGCAGCCGGCGCTGAGTTGGCCGTGCGCACGGAACCGCTTGCAGCCTCGTTGCTGCGGGAGCGGCCGCGTCGGCCGCGTCCGCACCTGCGCTACGAGCTCACCCTCGGTGCTCTGCCTGCGGGCACGTGCCGCATCGAGGTGCGCGCCCATCAACAGACCGACTCCCAGAAATAGACCGATCATTCCCTACATGAAGACCAAGACGTTGTTGTCCCTCACCGTCGCGCTGTGCGCCGCGGCTTTTGTCCACGCGGCCCAGCTTGTCGGCGGTCCGGCGGGCGGCCGACTGCTCGAGACGGAACCGGCGCGCACCGAGTTCGTTGTGAACGCGGAGCGCAAGGCGGAGATCCGTTTCTACGACGCCGCGCTGAAGCCGGCTGCCCCCACCACGCAGGTCGTGGCCGTCACGGCCGAGCCGGCGAGCGGTCGCGCGAAGCTGGAGGTCGTGAGAACCGAGTTCGGCTTCGTGACGACGGACGCGTTGCCCGCCGGCGAGCCGTACCGCGTGGTCGTGCAGGTGCGTGCCACGCCGGAGGCGAAGCCGCAGAACTTCCGCATCGATCTGAACCTCGGCCACTGCGCCGGCTGCGACCGCGCCGAGTACGCGTGCACGTGCGAGAGCCATTGAGGGAATTGACGAGGCGCGAACGAGGGCTGACCGGGCGTAGCGGAAGCCGTGAGGCTTTCGGGATTGGGATCGGGAACGCGCCCACGAGCACGAAACGCTCATGCGTTCCGCCACGGTTCCGGTGGGTGGCGGAGACCGTGAGGTCTTCGGGCGTTGTGCTCCGCGTAGGATCGAAAGCACGGGTCTTCTCCGCGCCTGCTTTTGTTTCGCCTTTTCAACGGCGCGGCGGCGATATGCCGTACTCATCCGTATGGACCGCATCGCTGACTCCTTCGCCCGGGCGCGCCGTGAGGGCCGCGCCGCTTTCGTCGCCTATCTCTGCGCCGGCGATCCCGATTTCGCCTCCTCGCTGGCCGCCTGTCGCGCGGTGATCGAGGCGGGAGTCGACGTGCTGGAACTCGGCGTGGCGTTTTCCGATCCGCTGGCCGACGGCCTCACCAACCAACTCGCGGCGCAGCGTGCGCTCGAGTCGGGCATGACGCCGACCCGCACCCTCGAGCTCGTGCGCGAGATCCGGAAGTTTTCGCAGGTTCCGATCGTTTTCTACACCTACTACAACCTCGTGTTCGCCAATGGCGTGGGTGCCAACGTTCGCGCCATGAAGGACGCCGGCGTCGACGGCCTGCTCACGCTCGACCTCCCGCCCGAGGAGGCCGGGGAGGTGCAAGCGGCCTGCCGCGAAGTTGGGCTCAAAACGGTGTTCATCGTGGCGCCGACCACGCCCGAAACGCGCCTGCCCACGATCACGGCCGCGGCGACCGGTTTCATCTACTACGTGTCGCGCGAGGGCGTGACCGGTGTGCGGTCGACGCTCGCCGGCAACATCCCGGAGGCCGTCGCCACCATCAAGCGCCACACCCAGCTACCGGTCGTGGTCGGCTTCGGCATCTCGACGGCGGCACAGGTTCGCAAAGTCGGCGAAGCGGCCGACGGCGTGGTCGTCGGCAGCGCGCTGGTGAACGTGATCAAAGAGAATCTCGCCAATCGCGCCGCGATCGGTCCCGCGATGCTCGCCCGTGCCCAGGATCTGGTGTCGGGTCTCTGCCCGAGCAAGCCGGCCTGCGGCTGAGCGGGCGCGCGAACGTAGGTCGTCCCTTCAGGGCGACCGGGCGGGCGCTGTGCTCGGATCGGGCGGGAGAGCGGAACCGGGCGGGGCGGGCTGAAGCGCCGCCCTACGCGCAGGCGGGATGCTCCGTGGTCAGGAGAAGTCCTCGACCGGGAGGAGGAGCGAGGGGCCCTTCACGGTCGGGAGCTTGGCGATGGCGGCGCGGGCCTTGTCCATCGCGGCGCGGCTGGCGAGGTGCGTCATCAGGATCAGCGGCAGCGTCTCGCCCTCGTGACCCTCGGGCTGCACGATCGAAGCGATGCTGATGCCGGCGGTGCTGAGGATGGCCGAGACCTTTGCGATCACGCCGGGTTTGTCGACGACGTTGAGGCGAAGGTAGAAGCGCGAGGAGGTCTCGCTGAACGGCACGACCGAGCCGGCGGGCGCGGTGGGCGCGAAGGCCGGCACGCGGTCGAGCGTGCCGCGGGTGATGTCGAGGCCGGCGTCGGCGAGATCGCTGAGGACGGCAGAGGCGGTGGCATCCTTGCCGGCGCCGCGGCCGTAGTAAAGGGTGTCGCCGATCGGGAAACCGGAGACGAAGACGGCGTTGAACACGTCGTTCACGCTGGCGAGCACGTGGCTCTGCGGCACGAGGGTGGGGCTCACGGCGACGCTGATGCGCGCGCCGGCGGCCTTGGCCTTCTTGCCCTTCGGGGCCTTGGCGCCCTTCGCGGGCGGCGCGAGGCGGACCGATCCGAGAAGCTTGATGGTGTAGCCGAGCTGCTGCGCGAAACGGATGTCGAGCGGCGTGAGCGGGCGGATGCCCTCGACGTGGATGTCGTGGTGGTCGACCCAGAAGCCGTGGGCGAGCGAGGCGAGGATGCCGGTCTTGTGCGCGGCGTCGTGGCCGTCGACGTCGAGGGTCGGATCGGCCTCGGCGTAGCCCAGGCGCTGGGCGTCGGCGAGCACGACGTCGAAGGCGGCGCCTTCGCGGGTCATGCGGGTGAGGATGTAATTGCAGGTGCCGTTGACGATGCCGTAGATGCGCTCGAAACGGTTGCCGACGAGCGCTTCGCGGAGGGTCTTGATAATCGGGATACCGCCGGCGACGCTGGCCTCGTAGTAGAGATTGGTGCCGGCCTTCTTGGCGGCGGCGAAGAGCTCGGGGCCGTGGGCGGAGAGCAGGGCCTTGTTGGCGGTGACGACCGCCTTGCCGCGCTCGAGGGCGGCGAGGACCATGACCTTGGCGATGCCGGTGCCGCCGACGAGTTCGGTGACGATCTGGATCTCGGGATCCTCGACGACGTCCTTCCAGTTCAGCGTCATCACGGCGGTGTCGATCGGGTAGGGGCGGGGCTCGTCGAAGGCCTTCACGGCGACCTTCTTCACGACGAGGCGGACGCCGGTTCGGGCGGCCATGAGCTCCGAGTTCTCGCGGAGGGCGTTGAAGACGCCGCTGCCGACTGTGCCGCCGCCGATCATGCCGATGTTGACCTGTTTCATAGAGGTAAGAGGCGGGCAGCAAAAACGGCCGGCGGCGGCGCGACAACGTTTGTTTGGCGAAATATCAACCGGCGCCGGCTTGAGCGGGCGAGGACGCGGGCCGTTGGGGCGGCGACGCATTGAAACATGGTCGGCGGTGCCGCGGCGGCGCGGAAACAGTTCGCTCGGCGGCGGCGGGTCGGGTCAACTCCGCCGCATGAGCACCCCTGTGCACCAGACCCCGTACAAAGTGGCGTTGATCGGCTGCGGCCGCCCGTGGAAGGCCGAGGGCTCGACCGGCTTCGGCATGGCGCACCACCACTGGGCCGGCTACCGCGCCACCGGGCGCTGCGAGCTCGTCGCGGTGTCGGGCCGCACGCCGGCGCGCGCGGCCGAGTTCGCGGCGGTGCACAACCCGCAGGCGCGGGTCTACGCCGACGTCGTGGAGCTGATGGAGCGCGAGCGGCCGGATTTCGTGAGCATCTGCCTCTGGCCGAGCTTCCACGCGGAGACGGTCTGCAAGATCGCGCCGTTCCGCCCGAAGATGATCCTCTGCGAGAAGCCGATGGACATCCACTGGGACGCCGCGCTGCGCATGCACGAGGTCTGCCGCGAGCACGGCGTGATGCTCGCGATCAACCACCAGCGGCGGTTCAACCACCCGTTCACCCGCGCGAAGGCCATGCTCGCGGCCGGCGAGATCGGCGCGCTCCAGCGCATGGAAGGCGCGTGGCGCGACCTGGCCGACACCGGCTCGCACGTGTTCGACATGATGTTTTTCCTCAACGGCGACGTGCCCGCCGAATGGGTGCTCGGGCAGATCGACATGCGCGACGCGCAGCTGATCTTCGGCGCGCTGCAGGCCGGCGGCGGCATCACCGAGCTGCGTTTCGCCAACGGCGTGCGCGCGGTCTACCACTTCGGCAAGGACCACGAGGAGAACGGCTGCATGCTCCGCCTCGTGGGCGAGCGCGGCGTGATGGAGATCGGATTCAACGAGCCGTGGCTGCGCATCCGCCGCGCCGGGCAGGCCGAGTGGGAGGTCGTGGATACGGGCGAGAACATCCATGAGTTCCAGGCGGTGGGGCGCGGCATCGCCGACATCCTCCGCTGCCTCGAGAACGGCGGCGTGCCGCAGCTCGACAGCTCGCGCGCGCTGCGCGCCACCGAGGTGATCTTCGCCACGCACGAGTCGGCGCGCCGCCGCGGCCGGGTCGACCTGCCGCTGCCCGCCGGCCGCTGCGCGTTGCTGAGCATGGTCGAGTCGGGCGAGGTGAAGGTCGGCGCCTGAGGATCGAGTGCGGTCCGCGGGCTTCGCGTTGCAGTGGCATGAAGCACCACGCCCCAACACCGCATAGGGGAGGATCTGAGGCATGCGCCGTTACCACGCGTACGGCGCGTCCGGTGAGCGCCTAGGGCCGGTGAATGTTCTATGCACGTCCGGCCGGGGTCTGGATGAAACGGCACGGCGGGTGTGTTCGGAATATCGAACAGAATCGGCTTCCTCCGGAAGTCCTCCCACCTCAGATTGAGCTTCGTCGAGACGTGCCCTTGTTTCGGCCCCCCAACTTTCCGATGCGCGCGATCCTCACCCTTCTGTCCGTTCTCTTTGTCGCCAGTGCGACCCTTGCCCGAGACTCCAACCAGAAGCCTCCGGGAGCGGCTGAGATCCACGGTTCCTGCGGTCGAAACAGGTTCACGATCGCGGTGGTGAAGGTGGATGGGAAGCAGCCGCCGTACTTGGCCGGTGCGCTTGGCCCCATCTATCTTCAGCCGGGAATGCATCAGGTGGAGCTGAGTATCGTTGGCACGATCTGGTATGAAGGCGGGGGGACATTTGACCTCCTCGCCCAAGAGAATCGGAAATACCGATTTACCGTCTTTGCCGATGGGGGAACCGAGTTCACGATTGTTGCGCACGATTTCACCAAAGAACCGGAAGAGATCGTGTTCGTGGCCCGGGTGCCTTGGAACCGAATCCCACACCAGGGGAAACCAACCTACATCAAAGCACCGTCCTATCTGGCGGTCCCAGCTGTGCTTTCGAGCAAAGCCCCGAGTGGCAAGCAGGTGCCATATGGGAAAACCTATGGAACTATGGACACGCCGCCGGCGCCCGAGAAGCAAGAGCGCGCCAAGTATCCACCGGAACTCAAGGCCCGGGGGATCGAAGGGGCCGCAGTCGTGAAGTTCGAGCTCACGGCAGCGGAAGGCGCCAAGGATTTCTCGGTCCAAGCGAGCAGCCCGGAGTTCGGCGAAGCAGCAATGGCGGCAGCCCGCCTCAGCAGGTTCAAACCGGCGAAGCAGGCCGGGAAGAACGTCTCCTGCAAAATCGAACTCTTGTACACGTTCCCGGGGCAGTGGGTGGAGTGAACCAACTGCATCCCGTTTGTCGCATGTGGATGGCGGGGCGGTGGAGCCGGAACGGCCGGGCGCCCTGGTCAAAGCCGGGTGACGCAACCGCCTCTTGCGGCTTTCCGTTCTGGCGAAAGCACCTACGTTCCCGCAAGCCCCTCGGCACGCCTCGTTGGTAATGCTCCGCCGTTTCCGCCCATGTTCGCCTCCTTCGCCCCCGGTCATGTCGGCATCAACGTTTCACTCGACGAGGGGCTGGCGCTCGCGGAGCGGCATGGTTTCGGCGGGTTCGATGCGCCGCTCGAGGTGCTGACGGTCACGGTCGAGCGTGATGGCGCGGAGGCGGTGCGTGCCCAGTTTCTGGACCGCGGGCTGCGGGTGGGGGCGTGGAATCTGCCGTTCGTGCCCTCCGCGGTGGGCGAGGAGGAATGGCACGCGTGGCTGAAGCAGCTGCCGCCGCTGCTCGCCAGCGCCGCGGCGGTCGGCGCGCGCCGCGCCTGCATCTGGATTCTCCCCGGGAGCAACGCGCTCGAGTACGCCGACAACTTCGAACACCACACCGACCGCCTCCGCCCCGTCGCCCACCTGCTCGCCGAGCAGGGCATCCGGCTCGGGTTGGAGTTCATCGGGCCGGAGACGCTGCGGCGGTCGTTCGTGCATCCGTTCATCCACACGCCGGCGGGCATGCTCGAGCTCGGCCACGCCATCGGGCCGAACTGCGGGCTGCTGCTCGACAGCTGGCATTGGCATTGCGTGGGCGGTACGGTGGCCGACCTCGCGCACCTGCGCTGCGGGCAGGTCGTGCACGTCCATGTGAACGACGCGCCGCTTGGCGTGCCGCGCGATGAGCTGGCCGATCTCAGCCGCAAGCTGCCGGGGGCGACCGGCGTGATCGACCTCGACGGTTTCATGGGCGCGCTCGCTGATATGGGCTACGACGGCCCGGTCACCGCCGAGCCGTTCGACAAATCGCTCGACGCGCTGCCCGCCGAAGAGGCGGCTGCGCTCACCGCGAAGGCCACACGCGGCGCTGTGGCGCGAGCGGTGCGGGCGTACGAGCGCTGAACCGGGCAGGTGGGGGCGGCGCGGTTTTGGGCTCGGGACAAAGTCGGAGTTGCCGTCGGAGGGATGGCATCACAGGCTCCGGAAGCCTCCGAGACGTCGTCTGCTGCCCCACGGCCGACTGATCGCCCCCGGGGCAACCGACCACGAGGACTGCCCGGCGAGCCCAGACGCTCGTCGCCGGTCCGCAACCGCGGAGGAGCGAGACCATGAACATTTCGATGGAGGGGCAAGGGGCGACACGGGGCGGCGCGGCCGACTCATCACGGCCGTTCGACCGGCTCATGCAGCTGGAGAACGATGTGCTCGATGCCCGCTTCGAGCCGGCGGACATCGCGGCGCCGTGGGCTCTGGCGCAGAAGGTGTACGAGGCACAGGGAGGGGAGGGGCCGACGGGAGTACTCCAGCGGCTGCTGGCCGGCCGCGACCGGAAGCGGCTCGGTCTGTTTCTCGAGCGAAAAAGGAAAACCGATACAGCGACGGTAACCGGGATCCTGATCGACGTCTTGAACGCCGCGCTTGCCGTGGAGAGTCTGGACCACCTCTGCGGGCGCGGGGCGAGGGGGGGGCGCCACGAGGGACAAGAGGGGATGGCCGTGCATGGTTTCCGCGCCAACCGCCTGCTGCTCGAACAGGTTTTCTCCGGCCTGATCCGGTCGCGGGTCTGGAGGCAGCCGCGACGCATCGCGCAACCGGGTGATGCGGGTGAACCCTGGGTTGCGTTCACGACCTCGGATCGCGTGGGGCTCGCTCTTTCGGGCGGCGGAATCCGCAGCGCGACGGTGAACCTCGGCGTCCTGCAGGCGCGGGCCGGCAAGGGGCTGCTCGGTCGCTTCCACTACTTGTCGACGGTCTCGGGCGGCGGTTATGTGGGGGGATTCTGGACGCGGTGGCGGACGGCGCGGCGGGCGGCGGGCGTGCTCGGTGGCGGGCATGTTTTCCCGATGCCCATGGGCGAGGCCCAGGGGGCGGGCCGCGGCGGCCCGCGCGAGGTTCGCGAGCCGCACGAGGTGCGGCATCTCCGGGAGTTCAGCCGGTTCCTGATCCCGCGGCGCGGACTCAACGCGGAGTTCTGGGCGGCGGCGGTGACGGTGTTGGGCGGGATCGTTCCCTCGCTCGTGGTGGCCGCGGCCGTGGTGGCCGGTGCAGTGGCGTTGTGGGCGTTGTTCGCCGTGCTGCTGGCCTCGGCCGCGTATCCGCCAATCGTGCGCGGCGCGGCGCTGACGGTTCTGGTCGGGGGGATTCTTGCGTGGGCGGACGGCTTGGCCCGTCGCCGGGGCGAGATCGAGGCGACCGCGGACGCCCAACGTGTCTATCTGCAGTGGTACGGGGTGGCGGCCGGATTCGCGGCGTTGGTCTCGGGCGGGGCGTTCGTTTGGTTGAGCGAAGGAGGGGCGGGGGCGGTGAACGGCTCCTTGTCGACCGGGGGCGTGTTCCCTGCGGCTCGGGTGCTGTTCGATCCGAGCCTGGCGCTGCTCGCGGCGCTGGTGGTCCTGGTGATCGGGCAGGTGCCACTTGCGCGGTCCTGGCGGAGAATTGCCGTTGCGGTCGTGCGGACACCGTATCCGGAGGCCGCCTGGGGCCGGGTCATGGGTCGGATGCTCGCGATGGTGGCGTGCTGGTCGGCCTTCGCCGCCATCTGGTGGAGCTCCGAGTGGCTGGTGGCGCGGTACCGCGGGCCGGCGTTGCCGGGCGGAATCGGCGGTGGCGCGGCCGCCCTCAGCTTGTTGTTCTACCTGCTGCGGGACTGGCTGAAGCAACCGAAGGAGGAAACGCGGGCTTCGGGTCTTCTGTCCGCGCTGCTGGGCGGGGCGGGCGGCGGGATGGCGCGGCTCAAACAGGCGATTCCGCGGCTTTTGGCCAGCGGTGTGATCGGCCTCGCGTTTCTGCTCGCGGCGGTGGCGGCGCATCTCGGCGGCGAGGCGGGCACGATGCCTCCGCTGCTCCGGGGACTCGCGGCCAGCGTATTGGTCGTGGTGGTCGCCTTGGTGGTGTTCGATCCGGCCGCGTTGGGGTTGCACGAGTTTTACCGTGGCCGGCTGGCGCGGTGCTTCCTCGGGGCCGCGAACGCGTCGTTTGGAGGGGGAGGGCGCCGCGTTCTGGTCGAGCGCTTGGGCGACGACCAGTGGTTCAACGAGGAAAGCGGCTTGCCGATCCATCTGGTGTGTTGTGCGGCGAACCAGACGATGGCCGACGACCATCTGGCCTCCCTGCATCGCGGGGCGCGCAGCGCGGTGCTGTCGCGGTTCGGCATCGCGATGGGGGCGCACTGGCGGGCGGGCATTCCGCTGCGTCTGTCTTCGGCGCTCACCGCCTCGGCGGCGGCGTTCAACTCCCTGATGGGGGAGCGGTCGATGAAGCTGGGTCGGGCGGTGTCGTTCGTGATGACGGCGCTGAACCTGCGCCTCGGCCTGTGGGTGAAGAGCCCGGCGGCGAAGGTCGCGGCCCGGCGGCGGCGGTGGTTTCCCGGCCAGCAGTTCCTCTGCGAGTTGTTCGGCATGGCCCAATGCCGCCTTGGATTGGGGGACACGCGGGGCGCGGCGCCGGAGCGGGAGGAGTTGATCCATCTGTCCGACGGCGGGCATTTCGAGAATCTTGGCGTCTACGAACTGATCCGGCGGCATTGTCGCTACATCGTGGCGGTCGACGCGGGGGAGGATGTGGATTTCGCGTTCGACGACCTCGGGCGCGCCGTGCGGCGGGTGCGCGAGGATTTCGGCGTGGAGATCGAGATCGATGTCGCGCCGCTGCGGCCGGATGCGGACGGTGTGGTGCGCCAGCACCTGGTGGTGGGCGTGATCCACTACGACGGCGTGGTCGGCACGGACAAGGGCACCATCGTCTACCTCAAGCCGTCGATCACCGGCGACGAGCCGCCGGATGTGTTGCAGTACCGTAAGCGTGAGCCGGCCTTCCCGCATCAGTCGACCGGCGACCAGTTCTTCGACGAGGCGCAGTTCGAGTCCTACCGGCGCCTCGGCGAGCACATGGTCAACGGCGCGATCGGCCGACTGGAGACTCTGCTGTTCGATCCGAGCAGCTTGGCCGACGAGACGCTGTTCTGGCGGTTGCGCACGGTTTGGGATCGGCAGCCGCCGTGGTTGCTCCGTGAGGAAGGCATGCGGCTCTGGGATCATGCGCGGGAGTTGGAAGCCAAGTTGTTCGACCCCGAGACCGCCAAACGCTGCGAACGGTATCTCGTCGGACTTGGCGAGGAGGTCCGTCCCGAGGTGGTACTGGCGATCGGGATCTGCAAGTTCCTTGAGGAGGCTTGGGTGGTTTGCGAGCTGGACCAATTCTGCACGCACCCGGCCGCCAGCAGCTGGATGAGTTGCATGAACCGGTGGGCGGCGGTGCCGGCGGTCCGGCGTTGGTGGCCGGCGATCAAATCGCTGTTCGGCGAGGGGTTCCGGCTCTTCGCGGAGAAACGGTTGCACCTGCCGGAGTCCGCCCGGGTGGGCGATGCGGAGGTCTCCGGGGGGAACGATGTCCCGGCGCAGCGCCTCGCCTACGCGTCGGAGCGCTTGCCCGAGGTGCGACCGGGGTGGACCGTGGGGCGCGTCGGTCCCTTGTTCCGTTTGGTTCTGGACTTGCCGGCCGTGGAAGCGGAGCCGTCGATGCGGCTCGAAGCGGGGTTGGCGTGGATCGACGAGGACGTGGCGGCCGGGATCGCAACGTGGGCTCTCGAGGACCTGTTTGTGCCACCGGAGTTGGAATATGGCGACTGCACCAGCCAACTGCTGGACCGGGTGATCGCCCGCTATCGTTGGCACGGGTTCCGGGTGCTCCGGGTGCAGCTGCAGGAGACTGACAATCGCGAGTTGGTCGAGCAACGGCTGCGGCGCGATGCGGCGAGCCGACGGCAACAGACCGAACTCATCGATTTCTATCGCAGTCGTGGCTTCCGCTACGACGACGAGGCTTGGGTCGACGGCCGGTGCACCGGGATGGTGCTACGGCTGTGGCCCCGGGAGGAGGCAACTGGGGACACGTATGTCTTCCCACCGACAGCGACGGTCAACGCCGGAGCCGGGGGCGGCTTCGGCCTGGTCGGGACGCTAGACCAGGCGCGGGCCGTCGATAGCTGATCCGCCGGCGGCGGCGCTGCTCAGCTCTCCGCTTCGCGGGCGAGGAGCCAGAGGAGATCGGAGAGACGGTTGACGTACTGCAGCAGGAGCGGGCGCAGGTTGCGCCCGTGGTGGGCGAGCGCGATCAGGCGGCGCTCGGCGCGGCGGGCGATCGTGCGGGCTTGGTCGAGCGCGGCGGCGTGGAGATTGGCGCCGGGCGTGGCCCAGCCGTCGAACCGCACGTTCTTGGCCTCGATGGCCTCGACGCCGGCGTCGAGGCGGGCGAGCGCGGCGTCGTCGATCTTGTCGAATTTGGATTTTGCGTAGCGCTCGAGATCGCTCTCGGCACACACGACCTCGCCCATCAGCGCGACCAGCTCCTTCTGCACGCGCTCGAGCTCGGCGCGGGTGGCGGCGGAGGGGTGGTGGGCCTTGGCGACGCCGAGGGCGGCGTTGAGCTCGTCGAGATTGCCGATGGCCTCGATCTGCGGGTGGTCCTTGGACACGCGCTGGCCGTAGAGCAGGGCGGTCGTGCCGTCGTCGCCGGTGCGGGTGGCAATGGAGCGGGACATGGGTGGGGAGCGGTTGACGGTGGACGGTTGCCAGTTGCCGGTGGACGGGGGAGATGCGGAGCCGGCACAGCGGTACGGCGGTGTCTACTTCGCCTGTTTCTTGGCGGCGGCCTTGGTTTCCTTCTCGAGGGCCTTGATGTCGTCCTTGATCTCGACGAGCACGCGCTTGGTCATCTGGTCGATGAAGAGCACGCCGTTGAGGTGGTCGGCCTCGTGCTGGATGCAGCGGGAGAACAGGCCGTTGCAGACGAGGACGTGGGCGGTGCCGTCGAGGTCCTGGAACTCGACGCGGATGGAATCGGGGCGGATCACATCACCGCGGATACCGGGAAACGAGAGGCAGCCCTCCTCGTAGCTGGTTTCCTTGCCGGGCAACACGGTGATCTTCGGGTTGGCGATCGCCATCGGCATGCAGAGGTCGAGCGGCGGCTTGCGGCCGTCGAGCTCCCAGTCGAACTCGGCCTCGGTGGGGCGCAGGTCGACGACGCAGAACTGGATCGCCTGGCCGATCTGCTGCGCGGCCAGCCCGATGCCTTCCGCCTCGTGCATGGTCTCGACCATGTCGTCGGCGAGCTTGCGCAGGGCGGCGTCGAAGGCGGTGACTTGCGCGCCTTTTTTACGGAGAACGGGCTGGTTGAAGCGAACAATCGGCAGAAGCATGGGTCCGATAGGGGCGACGCTGTCGCCGGTGGTGGTCGCCGCAAATTAAAACTGTCCCGCGCTAACCTGTCGTGCCAAGTTCCCGTCCCATGAAACACTCGGTCGCCGACTGGCTCGCGGGCAACCGCGGGGAGCCGATCTGGCTGATCGTCGTGGGTGCGGCGCTCGTGGCGGCGGGGTGGTTGCTGCCGGTGCAGGTGAAGTCGCTCAGTCCGCTGCTGCTGCGCGAGGCGGGCGCGGGTTCGCCCACATTGGTCGAGTTCGCGGAGACGTTGCGCGCGGCGGACAAGCTTGGTCCGGCGGAATTGGTCGGCGCGGCGGCGAAGACGCTCGCGCTGCCCGGCGCGGCCGCCTTCGAGGCGAAACTGGGCGACGCGGAGCAGCGCCAACCGGAGCTGTTGCAGTGGGGCGGGCTCGATCCGTACCTCGAACAGGTTTTCGCCGGCAAGCCACAGGCCCCGGCACAGAAGCCGGTGTCGCAGCCGGCGATCCAGGAGTTTTTGCCGGCCAAGCAGCGCGAGGCGGTGCGGAGTTATCTCGGCAACTCGCGTTCGGGCGCGGTGAAGGCGTTGCTCGCCACGGCGGCGATCGACCACACCAAGCGTTTCATTCCCGCCCAGCGCGCCGGCGGCCAGCCGCTCGACGCGACGATTCTCATGACGGCGCTGCTCCACCAGGGCAGTTGGTTGTCGGAGTCGCTGGCGAAGGATGTGCGCGAGCGCGCCGAGGCGGCGGTGGCCGCGGGCAACCTGGATCCGATCGAGAATTTCTACTACGACCTCCTGTCGCTCTCGCGCCGCCTGAACTGGGTGCAACTGGGCGAATGGCTCCGGACCTGTCCCGATGTGAAGACCGTGGGCGAGTTCGCGCAGCTGTTGCGCGCGGCACCGGACCTGATGCCGGTGCTCTACGCGGCCTCGCTGCAGGGCCGCGAGCCCGAGGGCGTGACGCGCTACGCGCTGCGTTTCGGCAAGGGCGGTGTCGCCGGCCTGGAGACGGCGTTGCGCGAAGGGCAGGGGGCGGTGCGGCAGCTGGTGCGCCAGCAGGTGCCGGTGAACCCCGACTCGCCGCTGGCCTGGGACTTTTTCGCTTCGTTTAGCCTTCGATACCCTACCGTCATGACCATCGTGAAATACCTCTGCTTTTTCGCCGGAGTGTGGTTCGTCTTCCGCGCGCTCGACCGCGCGGTCGTCGGCCCGGTGCTCTCGGCGGCCAACCGCACGCTCATGCACGCGAAGAGCGGCGTGATGGCGCTCGTGTTTTCCGGAATCCTCTTTGTGCTGAGCGAGCCGTTCCTGCTGCGCGGTGCCCCGCCGGCCGACTTGGCGGTGAAGGTGAGCATCCCGGCGCTGAGCCTGATCGGGCAGGTGCAGGGCGGCGCGGCGGCGGCAAAGCCGATCACGGACATCTCGACGGTCATCACGATCGTGTGCTTCGGCGCCGTGCAGGCTCTCGTCTACTGGATCTGCCTGCTGAAGATGCGCGAGATCGAGCGCCAGCAGATCCCGAGTCTGCTCAAACTGCGCCTGATGGAGAACGAGGAGAACCTCTTCGACGCGGGCCTCTACGTGGGCATCGCCGGCACGGCCTCGGCCCTGGTCTTGCAGGTACTGCAGGTCATCGACCCGAACCTGCTCGCCGCCTATTCCTCGAACCTTTTCGGCATCACCTGCGTGGCGATGGTGAAGATCCGCCACGTGCGTCCCTACAAGAAGAAGCTCATCCTCGAGAGTCAGGCTGCCGTCCCCGCCAAGCCCGCCGCCTGACCCCGCCGGAGCATGAACAAGACGCTACTGCTCATCATCTGCGATTTCCTCCTGCTCAACCTCTTGGCGTTGACGCGGTGGGAGAACATCGAGCCGCCCAAGGCGCCGCCGCCGGCCGCCACCGCCTCGGCGCAGCCCGGCGAGAGCGCCGGCCCGGCCAACGAGTTGGTCGAAGTCATGCGCCTCTCGCTCGCCGACGAGCAGGCCGCGCGCGAGGAGCTGCGCAACCAGCTTTCGAGCACCGCCCAGAACCTCCAACAGCGCGAGCAGCAGGTCGCCAGTCTCGAAGGCGAGAAAGGCAAGTTGCAGGAGAACCTCTCCACCACGCAGGCGAAGGCGGCGGCGCTTGCCGCAGAGGGCGCCGCGAAGGCGGCCGAGGTCGAGGCGAGCAAGATCCGCCTCGCGCAGTTGCAGCGCGACCTCGAGTTGCGCGAGCAGCAGACGCGTGAGCAGCGCGAGGCCTATGCGGCGCTCGAGCGCAAACACGAGGCGGCGCGTGGCGAGATCGAGAACCTGAACGTGGCCGTGAAGGTCGCCGAGCAGGAGAGGGGGCTGCTGCGCGAGAACATCGAGCAGATGCGCGAGACGGTCGTCGCCGAGCGCGAGGAGAAGGCGAAGATCCAGGCGCAGGCCGGCGTGCTCGCCGAGGGCGTGGGCAAGCTCGCGGAGAAGTCCGGCGAGCTGACGCGCGAGATCCGCGAGAACCGCCCGATCAATCCGAACACGCTCTTCGCCGATTTCGTGGCCAACCAGTTCGCCATCGAGAGCGTGTCGCGGCGCACGGTGTTGCTCGGGCCGTTCACCACCGAACGAGCCGCGCGCACGGTGCTCGTCTCCGACGGCAACCGCGTCTTCGCGCTCCTGCACGTGGGCGACACGCCCTTGGACCTGGTGACCCCGGTCGACTACGAGCTCGTGAAGGCGACGCTCAAGCGCACCGGCGCCGAGTTGCCGGTGGGCGAGTTCGGTTTCCACGCGCTGGAGCCGCGGGTGGTGCTCATCCCGGTCGACGCCGCACGCGCGGCGTCGCTGGGTGTGAAGATCTATCCGCTGGCGGCCGATCCGTTCAAGTTTCCCGAGGCGGTGCTCGTGAGCAGCAGCGGCCTCTACTACGGCGAGATCGCGTTCAAGCTCGACCCGACCGCGCCGCGGTACGTGCAGATGGACAACCGCTTTTTCAAGCGCCTCTTCGGCAACTTCGCGCCGCACACCGGCGACCTCGTCTTCAGCAAGACCGGCGAGATCCTCGGCGTGATGGTGAACAACGACTACTGTTTCGTGCTCAACCAGCTCCGGACGGTCTCCGCGGTGAAAACCGGCGAGAAGCCGGGCGGGCTGGGCACGAAGGAGCCGCTGCAGGCGGCGAAGACGGTGCTCTCGACCTTGCCGGCGAAGTTGCAGTGAGGCGCCCTTCGCGTAGTTGAGGATCAGGTTTTCCCCGTGCAACGAGGCATGGACAGCGAGGGAGTTTTCCCCCACAACCGCCGCTTCCAATCCGCATTCCGACTATGAATATCTGCTGCATCGGCGCCGGTTACGTCGGCGGTCCCACCATGGCGATGATCGCCCGCAAGTGCCCGGACATCCGCGTGACCGTTGTGGACATGAACGCCGCGCGCATCGCCGCGTGGAACTCCGGTCAGCTCCCGATCTTCGAGCCCGGACTGGATGCGGTCGTGCGCGAGGCGCGGGGGCGGAACCTCTTTTTTTCGACCGATGTCGCCGGCGGGATCAAGGCGGCGGACATCGTCTTCGTGAGCGTGAACACGCCGACCAAGACCTACGGCCACGGCGCCGGCCGCGCCGCCGACCTGAAGTACATCGAGGGCGTGGCGCGCATGATCGCCGAGCACGCCGACCGCGGAAAGATCATCGTCGAGAAGTCGACCATCCCGGTGAAGACGGCGGAATCGATCTCCACCATCCTCGCGGCCAACGCGCGTGGGTTGAAGTTCCAGGTGCTCTCGAATCCCGAGTTTCTCGCCGAGGGTACGGCCGTGGCCGACCTTGAGGCGCCGGACCGCGTGCTGATTGGCGGCGAGCGCACTCCCGAGGGTGAGGCCGCGCTCGACACCTTGGCGAGCGTCTATGGCCGCTGGGTGCCGCAGGACCGGATCATCAAGACCAACCTCTGGTCGTCGGAGCTCTCGAAGCTCGTGGCCAACGCGTTTCTCGCGCAGCGTATCTCCTCGATCAACTCGATCTCCGCGCTCTGCGAGGCCACCGGGGCCGACGTGGACGAGGTCGCCAACGCGATCGGCAAGGATTCCCGCATCGGCCCGAAGTTTCTCCGCTCGTCGGTCGGTTTCGGTGGCTCCTGTTTCCAGAAGGACATCCTCAATCTCGTCTACCTCTGCGAGCACTTCGGCCTGCCGGAGGTTGCCGCGTATTGGGAGAACGTGGTCAAGATGAACGAATGGCAGAAGCACCGCTTCACCAAGCGCATTGTGCGCGAGCTGTTCAACACGGTCGCCGACAAGCGCATCGCGATCCTCGGCTTCGCCTTCAAGAAGGACACCAACGACACCCGCGAGTCCGCGGCGATCACGGTGTGCAAGGACCTGCTCGCCGAGCAGGCGCGGCTCACGATCTACGACCCGAAGGTGCCGGCGGAGGAGATCTTCCGCGACCTCGGCATCCCGCACAAGCTGCCCGACGGGATGGTGAACCCGGCGGTGACGATCTGCACCGACGCCTACGAGGCCACCGAGGGCGCGCACGCCGTCGTGGTGCTGACCGAGTGGGACGAGTTCAAGACGATCGACTTCGGCCGCGTGTTCGAGCGGATGATGAAACCCGCCTCGGTTTTCGACGGCCGCAATATTCTCGACCTGAAGAAACTCCGCGCGCTCGGCTTCAAGGCCTCCGGCATCGGCAAGGGCTGAGGCTTGGACGGACGATGTCTTGGGGTAGGCCGTTCTGCCGTACGGCAGAACGGGTCCGTCGCGTTCACGGACGGCCCGGCGGTCCGTCCGCTCCCGCGGTCGGCCTCTTGCGTGATGCCCAACAGGTCCGATTCGGTGGCGCGTGTTTTGGCGTGCGCACGTGATGGATTCCTTCCACCGTGGCCGCGCAAACCGATGATTATCCGCACGACCGCTTTCCCCCGTGCCGCCCTGATCGGAAACCCCTCCGACGGGTATTTTGGCCGGACGATCTCCTTCGCGTTTCGAAACTTCTCCGCGCACATCGAGCTGTGGGAATCTCCCGAGCTCGAGCTGTTGCCGAGCCGGCGCGACCACTCGGTGTTCGAGAGCGTCGCCGGGTTGCACCGCGATGTGAAACAGCACGGCTACTACGGCGGGTTTCGCCTGCTCAAGGCGTCGATCAAGGCGTTCTACGACTACTGCTGCGAACGCGGCATCAAACTCGACAACCGCAACTTCACCCTGCGCTACCGCTCCGACGTGCCCAACCGCGTGGGCCTCGCCGGGTCGAGCGCGATCATCACCGCCTGCATGCGGGCCCTGATGGGATTCTACCATGTCACGATCTCGCGGCACTCGCTCGCGAACCTCGTGCTCTCAGTCGAGAATCGCGAACTCGGGATCCCGGCGGGCCTGCAGGATCGCGTGGCGCAGGCCTACCAAGGGCTGGTCTACATGGATTTCGACCGCGACGTGATGCAGGCGCGGGGCTACGGCAACTACGAGCAGCTCGACCTCACGCTGCTGCCTCCGGTCTACGTGGCCTACCGCGACGACCTCTCCGAGGGCACCGAGGTGTACCACAGCGACCTCCGGGCCCGCTGGACCCGCGGCGACGCCGATGTCGTCGCGGCGATGCGGTACTGGGCGGACCTTACCTTGGCCTTCCGCGAAGCTCTGCGTCGCGGCGACCGACCCGAGATGAGCCGCCTCGTGGACGCCAACTTCGACAAGCGCGCGAGCCTCTACAACGTGGGCGAGGGCAACCTCGACATGATTGGCACGGCCCGGCGCCAAGGGGCCTGCGCCAACTTCGCCGGCAGCGGCGGCGCAATCGTGGGCTTCTATGAGGACGAGGCGATGTTCGCCAAACTCGAGGGGGCCTTCGCCCCCAAGGGGATCCGAGTGGTGAAGCCGGATTTCGCTCCCGTGCTCCGCTGCGAGAACGGCGTCGTGCCGGTGAAATAGGTGAGCCCATCCACATGAAGGCTGTCATTCCCGCCGCCGGTTTCGGCACCCGTTTCCTGCCGCTCGCGAAGGCGATTCCGAAGGAGATGCTGCCGCTCGGCGACAAACCCGTGATCCACTACGTGGTGGCCGAGGCGGTGGCCGCCGGCTGCGACGACATCCTCATCATCCTCGGGCGTGGCAAGGAGGCGATCCCCGCCTACTTCACGCCCAACCCCGATCTGGAGCGGCACCTCGAGCAGACCGGCAAGACGCAGGAGCTCGCCGCGGTGCGCGAGCTGTCGCGGTTCGGACGGATCCACTACACTTACCAGGCGGCGATGCGTGGCCTGGGCGATGCGGTGGCGCACGCCCGCGAGTTCGTCGGCAACGACCCGGTGTTCGCGGTGCTGCTCGGCGACACGGTCATGCACGGCGGCTCGCCGCTGCCCGGCATGGTGGCGGCGTGGCACGAGCGCAAGCTGCCCAGCGTGGCGCTCGAACAATGCCCGGCGGAGAAAGTCTCTCGGTACGGCGTGGCCGGAGGCCGCCAGCTCGGCCCCGACCTCTTCGCGCTCGACCGGCTGGTCGAGAAACCCAAGCCCGACGCGGCTCCGCGGCTGCTCGACCAAGCGGGGGCGACGCTGCCGTTCCATGCCTTTGCTGCACGCTACCTGATGACGCCGGAGATCTTCGCGTTGCTCGCCGAGACGAATCCCGGCTACGGCGGCGAGGTCCAGGTGACCGATGCGATGGAAGCGCTGCGCGCGCAGCGCGGTTTCCTCGGCGTGCGCTGGGCCGGCCGGCGTCTCGACATCGGCCATCCCAAGGGTCTGCTCGAAGCGGCGCAGCTGTACGCGTGAGCGGTTGGAGTGGGGCGCTGAGCAGGGCGGTGGTAGCGAAGCCCGTGAGGGCTTTGACAGCGCGCTGCGTAGGTCGACGACATCGAGACTCTCACGAGTTTCGCTACAGACGGCGAGCTGGAGCGGAACGTTCGCTACCGCAGGTCGACCTGCAGCCGGAAGAAGAGCCGACTGGTGGCGAGCGAGGGGCTGCGGACGAGGCATTGCTGACCGGTGCCGCTGTCGATGAGCGTCGCGCCGGCGGCGACGACAGTGTCGGTCAGTGTCCAGCCCGGAGTCCACGTCCCGAGATCGGGCGAGGTGAGCACGGTGTAGGCAAGGCCGTGCGGTGTGGCGCGGCGGGGGAATCCGATCGCGCCGTGGGCGCCGTCGTCGAGAGCGACGAGTTCGGCGCGAGGCGAGGGGATCGACTCGGCGGACAACGGGTCGGAGCCGAGGGCAAACTCGAGAAGGTTGGTGGCACCGTCGCCATCGGGGTCGGCGAGCGGGTCGGCGGCGGGCAAGGCATCGGCGCCGGCACCGAACTGCTGGGCGCGCCAAACGGCGTAGGCTTGGAACTCGTGGGAGCCGAGGTCGGGCGAGGCGTCGGCGGTGGAGCGAGTCCAGGACCGCTGGTGACGCAGATACTCCAGCGCGGGCTGGTGGGCGGCCGCCGCGGCGGCGAGGGCGACGCCGGCATCGCGGCAGGGCGACGCTTCCGTGAGGTGGAAATCCTGTGCGGCGAGATCGAGGAAGCCTGGCGCGGTGCCGGCGAGGTTGCCGCCGGCGTCGACCACCGTGCCTGAGTGGTCGCTGTCGAAGGAGACGATCCAGCCCGACTGGATCCAGTTGCCCTGGAGGCGGAGCGTGCCGGTGTCGTCGATCAGCGAGAGGTTGTTCCCGGCGAGAGTGGTGAAGACGATGTTGTTGCGGGCGTCGCAGGTCTCGTCGTTGGAGGAGAGGCGCAGCAGCGTATTCCGGTCGGTGCGGGTCGAGACGATGGTGTTGTGGTGCAGGTAGAGCGTGCCTTTGCGGTAGATCGAGGTGTCGCCGCTGTCGCCGCCGTAGTGGATGATCTGGCGGTTGCCGTCGCCGGCGGGTTCGACGAGGACGTTGCCGTAGACGAAGGTCGCGCGGTACGAGGGATCGGCGACGATGCTGGCGCTATCCTCGGCGTCGACGAGGTCGAGCTGGCGGTTGCCGCCCTCGATCCAGTTGTGGCGGACGACGAGGCCGGCGGAGCGGTCCTTGAGGTTGTTGCCGCCGCAGCCGGCGCGGAGCGGGCCGAAGTGGTTGAATTGGTACACGATTCCGATGGCGGCGGTGTAGGCGTTGTGCTCGTAGATGCTGCCCACGTTGCCGTTGCCGGCGATGAAGCAGCGCTCGATGAGGACATCCTGCGAGTCGGCCGAGATGAAGAGGCCGTTGCCGCTGTCGCCGATGGCGCAGTCGCGCACCGTGAGGTGGCGGACCTTCTCGACGTAGAGCGCGGCGGCGTTGGCCACGTAGCTTTCTTTCGCGCCGCCGGGCGCGGTGAAGGTGAACGGCGGCCGGGCGCTGCGCAGGTCGAGCGATTCGACGACGATGTGCTGCGGCATGGTGTCGGCCGGGGTGTTGGCGCCGCCGATCTTGAGGAGGCCGCGGCTGCGGTTCCAGTAGTTGAGGACGGAGCGGGTGGTGGCGTTCTCACCGGTGATCACCGGCAGTTCGCCGGCGGGACCGCGCACGCCGCGAATGGTGATCGGCGCCCCGGCGGCGCCTTGGCGACAGAGGACCCATTTCGCGGCGTAGGGCGTGGCGCGCCAGTGGATGAAGACCGTGTCGCCGGCGGCGAGGGCTTCCCACGGGACCTGCCCGGGTTCGGCGAGTGGCTGGCCGGGGCCCACATGGTAATCGGTGGCGGACAGCGGCGCGGCGAGGACCGCGCCGAGCGCGAAGGCGGCGATGGAGGCGGGAGCGGTTTTCATGGCGCGAACGACCGTGGCGGCGGGGCGGGGGACAGGTCGCGCACCGGTGGACGGTTTGCCATCACGGAGTCGGGCCGGGACGCAGTTTCACGCGCTGCTGACGTGGTGGCGCCCACATCCAGTTGGGCGTGGGACGAACCTGTGCGAGTTCGTGCCGATCCTTGCGGCTCCAGATCTCTGCGGCCGGTCGGAGACCGGCCCTACTTGCCGGCGTGTTTGTCTCGGAGATCTCCGACCGGACACGATGGACTCCGTTCTCGGGCGAAGGCCGCTCAAGCGCCGCGGTGGCGATGCCAGAAGGGAGACACTCAATTCACGCCCCGGACACTCGCCGCGAGGCGGCCCCGCTCTACCGCCCAGCAGCGGTCTTGGCCGGTTTCGCCGGTTTGCGCTTGGCCGGCTGGATCGCGAGATAGGTGCGGTTGCGCATGAGCGTCTCGAAGCTCTCCAGCAGGCGCACACCTTCGCGGGGTTTCACGAGGTCCTTCTTCGTCGCGTGATCGATCTGGCGCTTCATCTGGCGGCAGAGGAGCTCCTCGTCGTACTGCACGCCTTCGAGCACGGCGCCGATGCGGTGGCCGCTGATCGATTCCTCGATGTAGAAGCCGTTGGGCTCGTCGTTTTCGAGGAAGACGTGGACCTCGTCGACGCGGCCGAAGAGGTTGTGGAGGTCGCCCATGATGTCCTGGTAGGCGCCGGTGAGGAAGACGCCGAGGTAGTAGGGCTGCTTCGTGAGCGGGTGGAGCGTCACGTAGTCCTTCACGTCCTGGAGATCGATGAAGCTGGAGATCTTGCCGTCGGAGTCGCAGGTGATGTCGACGAGGATGGCGTTGACGGTCGGGCGCTCCTTGTGGCGGTGGAGCGGGGCGATGGGGAAGAGCTGCTTGAGCGCCCAATGATCGAGGAGCGACTGGAAGACGGAGAAGTTGCAGACGTACTGGTCGGCGAGGAGGTTCTTCAGCTCGCGGAGGTCCTCGGGCTGGTAGCCGGTGTCGGGGCCTTCCTGGTCGATGTTCTCGCAGACCGGCCAGAAGAGCGACTCGGCGGCGGCGCGGTTCTCGAGGTCGAGGTAGCCGAGCTTGAAGAGCGAGTACGCCTCCTCCTTCTTCTGCACGGCGTCGTGGAAGCGTTCGAGGCGGCCGAGCTTGGCCTTGTTCTTCAGGAGGAACTCGAGGTCGGCCACGATCTTGTGTTTCTGCGCGGGGGTCTTGGTGGCCTCGATGGATTCGCGCTTCGAGATGGCGTCGAACACCTCGATCACGAGCATCGAGTGGGGGGCGGTGAGGGCGCGGCCGCTCTCGGAGACGATGTCGGGCAGGGCGACGCCGGCGGAGGTGCAGATCTCGCGGATGTTGAAGACGACGTCGCGGGCGT
>JAEXPL010000200.1 GCA_023446865.1 Verrucomicrobiota bacterium
GCTTCGGCGGCGCCAACACCCAAGCGCAGCTTGCTTTTGCGGCTGAAACCGCCGCGATGAGCCTCCGCTCCATCAAAACCGGTGGTTTTTCAGCAGCCTGCTAGTGCCTGCGTCGGATCCTTTTTCAGGAGCGCTGCCATCACGCCACCTTGGGCGTTACGCTCTCCTGGTTGGTTACGCAGACTCTCGATCCAGCGCAGCGCGGCGGCAGGGTCTGTCTCCACCCAAGAGTTGGCGATTGCCGCGGCGGTCATTCCGCGGGCGCCATCGGTGAGCCGTCCGAATGCCGCGAGCGCCTCGGTCGGGTTATCCCGGATCATGGTGCCCAGCAGGAGTCCGTAGGTGCGTCCGCCGACCGGTGTCTGTTCGGCCTCGGCGAGGGCGAGGGCTTCGCGCGGGGCTTCCTTGTGAATGCGCTGGATGACCATCTCGGCGATGCGGCCGCGCTCCTGTTCGGGGATGTTGGCGTGCAGCCAAGCGATCACCGCCTTCGCGTCGCGGCGGCAGAGGTCGGAGAGCGGGATGGCAAGAACGCCGTTTCGGCCGGGAAAACGGGGCGCGGTGAAGACGAAGGCGAGCGCGGCCTGCGGTTCGGCGGCCGACCAGACCTCGAGCCAATCGAGGGCTTGCTTCCGCTCGCTCTGCGGGCAACCCGCGGCGACCCAGGCGGCGAGCTTGCGTTTGGCCTCTTCGACGGTGAGTGCCGCGGCGGGTTTTTCGGTGGGGCCTGGCCCCCTGGCGCCGGACTGAACCGAAACGGCCGGCGCGGCGGCGGTAGGCGTGGCGGCACCGGTGGGCGTCGTGGCCGGGGCGCGATGCACACCGACCGCGTAGCCGAGGCCGAGGCCGGCGAGGAGTCCGAGGGTAACCAAAGCCGCCTGGCGCTTCATGCGGGAACTGTGGCGGGCGGGGCGAACGGGAGGCGAATCGAAATTGCGGACGCGGGCGGCGGCGCCGTCACCGGGCGCGGTGGGCGGCGAGGGAGGTGTCGAGCTGGCGGAAGGCGGCGACAAAATCGCCTTCAAATTCACCCTTCCACTCGGGTACACCCAGTTTCTCGAGACAGTAGAGGTAGCGGGCGAGGACGTCGGCCTTGGTGAGCGGGATGGGCTGGTCGTTGGCGAACGAGAGCCCCTTGAGCTCCTGGGTGGTGCCGAGGGCGGACCAGTAGACGAGGGCCGCGGTGCCATAGTCCTCGAGCCGCAGGGCGGCGTCGGCGAAGTTGCCGAGGCGTTCGCCGTGGTCCTCGGGCGGCTTGTTGGCGAGCCGGTGGAGGATCAGGCGATCGAGCATCGCGCCGACGTCCTTGCCGTGGGTGGAGCCGAACTGGAACGTATAGAGCGGATTGCAGCGGAAGATGGCGGGAGCGGCGGAGTCGTACCAGAGCTGGTTGGCACGCTTGAGTTTCTTCTTCGTGTCGAAGCCGTCGCGGCTGACGGTGGAGAAGAACCGCTCGTACCGCGCCCAGGCGGAGTCGGGATAGCCGGCAAGCACCCGTTCCTGCGCGGCGATGGCCTCGGTGAACTTGCCGGCGTCGTGGAGGGCGACGCCGCGCTTGACCTGCTCGGTGAGTTGGCGGCGGAACGGCCCGAGGCGGGCGGCGAACTCGTTGAGCAGCTCGCGCGCGAGGGTGTTGTCGCGACCGAAGGAGTGGAGCACGCCGAGGAGCGTGCTGGAGCGGTCGATCTCGCCGGCGGCGGCGTGGAGATAGACCGGCAACGAGGCGATGAGCAGGTCGCCCGGGGCCATCTCCATCACGGCCCGCCAGTAGGCAGGGTTCCGGTACGTGAACGCGGCGACATCGATCGGTGCATCGGCGGGGAGCCGCGAGAGTTTCTGGCCCATGGCGACGACTCCGGCGTACTGCGCGTCGGCGGTGGCGGCGTGGTGGGCGAGCAGCGGCAACGCGCGGTGGCGCGACCAGGCGCGGAGTTCGCGGCACTGGGTGGCGAGATCGGCGGCGATGTAGTGGTTGAGCGCGATCTCGTCGGGCGGGAAGAGGCGCGGCACGAAGGTGGCGGCCTCGGCGAGCGGGTTGGCGGTGCCGCCGGGAGTCTGGAGGCGCACGCATACCTCGCAGAGCGGCGCGCGGAGGTCGGGCAGGGCGGCGAGGCGCGTCTGGAGCGCACGTTGCACGGTGTCGTCCAAGGCGGGGCGGCCCGCGAACTCGAAGCGCGGCGGCTCGGACGGACTGAGCGTGATCTGGACGAGGACGGCCGGCGGGGTGGCTTGCTCAGCCAGCACGGCCTTGGTGGCAGCCAGCGCGGGCTTGAGCCAGTCCGACAGCGTGGAGGTGCGGGGAAAATTCTCGGCGAGAATCGTGTTGGAGGTCGCGAAGACGAGCGCGAGCGGCGGCTCCGACGTCGCGACAGGTTCGTCGGCCGCGGTCAGCGGTGCGGCGCTGGCGAGCAGGGCGGCGCAGACGAGGACGGTGCGGCGCAGGAAGGGGCCGAGAGGCATGTCGCGATTGAGGCGGGGCGGGTGGGGCGCGGCAAGCGCGGTGTCGGCGAGCTCAGACCGATGGGGAGGCGAAACCACTGCCCTGGGCTGGGAGTGATCTCAGGATCCTGCGCGGCGGCGGTGCTTTCGGCGCGCCCGGCGTCTTTCGCGAATCAGCCACAAGAACGGCAGCGCGGCGCCGGCCAGGATGAAGACGGCGGAATCGATTGTGGGGAGATAGTGGCGACCGAGCTTCTCGGCGCCCGAGATCGAAGCCGTCAGCAGCGCGACGAAGAGGTAGGTGCGCGCCACCTGGCCCCAGTCGAGCGGGCACAGGGCGACGATTTCCGGCTTCTCGCCGGCGCCTGGGCGGATCCGGACCGAACGCAGGGGAATCAGCGGCCAGTACAGGGCCGTGATCCACACGGTGGTGCGATAGGAGCCGTCCGTTGCGTAATCGCACTCGCCGAGGAGACGCGTGCCGAAACCCTTGATCGAGCGGGGCTGCACGCCGCGCCGGGCCTGCTGGAGCTTCGTGTCGGCGACGGCCATCGCGGCCAGTTCATCGAGTTGCTCCTCGGGCAGCCCCCGCCGGCGGATCTCCGACCGGACTGCATCCAGCGTCTCGGTGGTGTAGTCGCCCGCGGAGGAGAAATAGGAATACAGCTCCTCGTCCCGCTTTCCAGCGATCTGCTCTCTCAGTCCGTCGGGGAGGCTCATGGGAACGGGGCGATTGCGCGTGGTGTGCGGAG
>JAEXPL010000221.1 GCA_023446865.1 Verrucomicrobiota bacterium
GCGGCGCGCCGGGTCGCGGGGCCCACGAGTCGCGCGATGTCGTCGAGATCGCTCTGTGGATCGCTCAGGACAACCAGGGTGCGTTGCAGCACGGAGGAGACCGGCGGCAGTTCGGCGATCGCGGCGGATAGTTCGGCTTCAGTGAAGGGATGGGCGGGGGCTGCGCTCATGGGCGGGGAGGGGTAGCGAGGGGTCGCGCAACCTGCGCGGTTGCCCGCGAAACGCAAAAGCGGCCACGCCACGCATGCCGTGGCACCTCGGTCACGAGGGCGGAGTGGGCCCGCGCACGATCCTTGCCGGTTCCTCAGTCCAGTTCCGGCCGCCGGAAGGTGCGGGCGGAGGGAAATCTCTCTTCGACGGCGCGGCGGAGGCGCTCGCCGGCCAGCAGCAGATCGAGCAGCTCGTCGCCGAAATCACCGACGAAATGCTCGCGCAGCTGCACCCATGCGGGCAGCGAACGGTCGAGCGCGAGCAGCACCACCTTGGCGTGGCCATCGCTGGCGCGTGGGGTTGTACCTTGCTGGCCGGCGGCCTCTTCAGCCAACGCGGTCGCCGCTCGGCGCAAGTGGATCTCGATGACGGGGACGTACCATTGCACGACGCGCAACGTTTCGGCGATGGCGCCGCGCGTCATGCCGGGGTCGCCGATCTTGAAGCGCATCAACTCCTCCAGGTCGGAGTCGAAGATGCCGACCGCGGCGGGCATTTCGTCGAGCATGGCCCGGGATGCTTTCCAGTAGGCGCGCGCCTCGCACCGCAGAAGCGCCCGAGTCTGTCGGAATGGATCGGGTGGGAGCGTGGCGCCGGTGGGGTGTGAGGGCGATCGAGCCGGTGCGGTGTCGTCGCGGTGGCTGATCTCGAGCTCCCGCATTCCGAGGAGCTCGGCCATGCTGTCGATCAGGCCGTCCGCGAAACGATCGGCATCGCGTTCTTCGGGAGTCCGGCCACGGGCGATGAGAGGTTGTTCGGCCTCGTGGAAAACGACGCAGCGTGGGCGTGCCGCGCAGTATTCGCACCAGCGGTCGCAGAACACATAGGGGCCCGCTGCGGTGAACGGATCGGTCTCCGCGCCGCCACGGTCCGGTTCTTCCGGTGTTCGCATCGATTTGGCCGGGGGGCCGGGCGCGGGGCGCTCAGGCCGGGACGACGGCGGTGAGGCGGGCGCGGAGGGCGTCGGGCTGGAAGGGTTTCTGGAGGAAGCCGGCGAGTCCGGCGGTGCCGAACTTCGCGACCGCGTCCTGCTCGCTGTAGCCGCTCATGAGGATGACGGGCAGCTCGGGGCGCAGGCGGTGGATCTCGCGGAAGGTCTCGGCGCCGTCGAGCTCGGGCATGGTGAGGTCGAGGAGGACGGCGCGGAAATCGTCGCGGCCCGCGTGGAAGAGCTGCACGGCCTCCTGGCCGTTGCAGGCGACCACGGCCTCGTAGCCGAAGGAGCGGAGCATGCGGGCCATGACGCTGCGCACGGTCTCCTCGTCGTCCACGACCAGGATACGCTTGACGGCCGGGGCGGCGGGCGCGGGCTCGGCGGGCACCATGGCGCTCTGCTCGGCGGCGGGGAAGAGGACCAGGAACGAGGCGCCCTTGCCGGGTTCGCTCTCGACCTTGATGGCGCCGTTGTGGCCGCGGACGATGCCGAGCACGGCGGAGAGGCCGAGGCCGCGGCCGGTGAACTTGGTGGTGAAAAAGGGTTCGAAGATGCGCTGGAGGATTTCGGGCGGCATGCCGGCGCCGTTGTCGCTGACCTCGACGAACACATACATGCCCTCGGGCAGCTCGGGCGCGAGGTGGGTGTGATGCAGGTACTCGGCGGTGGCGCGCATCGCGCCGGTGGTGATGCGGATCTGGCCGTCCTTGTCGCCGATGGATTCGGCGGCGTTAGAGACGAGGTTGATCACGACTTGGCGCAGCTGGTTGACGTCGGCCTGGATGAGCGGGAGGTGCTTGTTGAGGAAGAAGCGGAGCTTGGCCTTCTTCGTCGTGGAGAGGTCGAGCAGCGGGGCGGCCTCGGTGATGAGCTCGGAGAGGTCGAGGAGCTGGACGACGAAGCGGCCCTTGCCGGAGTAGGCGAGCATCTGGCGGCAGAGCTCGGCGGCGCGCAGCGAGGCCTTCTCGATCTCGTCGACGCAGTTGTAGGGCGGGGTGCCGGATTCGAGGTCGAGCTTGGCGAGGGAAGCGTTGCCGAGGATGCCGGTGAGGAGGTTGTTGAAGTCGTGGGCGATGCCGCCGGCGAGCACGCCGAGCGACTCCTGTTTCTGGGTTTCGCGCACGCGGGCCTCGGTCATGAAGCGCTCGGCCTCGGCGGCCTTGCGGGCGGAGATGTCGCGGGCGACGATGAGCACGCCGCGGGGCGAGCCGTCCTCGGCGGCGAGCGCGGTGGCGTTGCAGAGCAGCGGGATCGGCTGGCTGACCTGGGCGGAGACGAGGCCGATCTCGGCGTCGCGCACGGTGCCGCGGGCGAGGGCGTCGGTCCAGAGCTGGCGGGCGCGGGCCGGGTCGGCGAAGCGCTGGGCGAAGTCGACGCCGATGAGGCCGGAGCGCTCGGCGTGGGTGAGCGACTGGGCGGCGGGGTTGACGTCGATGATGGTGCCGGCGGCGTCGAGGACGAAGACGGGGTCGGGGCTGAGGTCGAGGAGCTGGCGGTTGTAGCGGCTGAGCTCGTGGAGCTCCTCCTCGGCGTGCTTGCGCTCGGTGATCTCCTGGATGACGCCGGCGATGGCGCGGGGCCGGCCGGTGTCGTGCATGGCGGTGCCGTGGCCGTGGAACCAGCGGATGGAGCCGTTGCGGTCGAGGAGGCGGAACTCGAGGTCGAGTTGCGGGGTGCGGCCCTCGGTGGTGGCGCGCCACTGGGCCTGGAGGCGATTGACGTCGTCGGGGTGGACGAGACGCATCCATCCATTGGGTGCGCGGGTGGTGCCGGCCGAGAAGCCGAGGAGTTCGTCGAGGACGCCGTCGTTGAAGACCGTGCGGGTCTCGAACTCGTAGCGCCAGATGGAGGTGCGGCCGGCGGCGAGGGCGTGGCGGAGCTCGGTGGGGGAGGTCACGCCGTCCCGGAGCTGGGCGAGGGCGGCAGGGGGATGGGATTGGGGGTCCATCGAGGCGGGGAGCGAGGCTGGCAGTGGCAGCGTTGGCGGAGGAGGGGCGGGGCGGATTATCCGGTGGGTGAGGGGCTTGGCAACTGCGATGCCCGGGGGTGAACGCCCTAAGGGGCTCTTCGCACGGTCAGGTCGCCGCCCAGCGGCCGAAGATGCCGCAGGGCAGCACCGTGCCGTCGACTTTCGCGGGCAGGCCGATCTCGCCGACGCTGATTGTGCCGCCGGCGGAGGCGGGAAGGAGGGCGGAGAGGAGGTTGCCGGCGACGACGGGTGAGAGCCGCGCGGTGTAGCTGTTGATGAGGAAAAATCGCGGCCGGTCGGAGAGGATCTTGCCGCAGTCCTCGAGCAGGCCCCAGAGGTCGTCCTCGAGTTTCCACATTTCGCCGGAGCCGCCGCGACCGTAGGTGGGCGGGTCCATGATGATGGCGTCGTACTTGCGGCCGCGGCGCTGCTCGCGTTGCACGAACTTGCGGCAGTCGTCGACGATGTAGCGGATGGGCGCGGCGGCGAGGCCGCTGAGGGCGGCGTTGTCGCGGCACCACTCGACCATGCCCTTGGCGGCGTCGACATGGCAGACGCTGGCGCCGGCGCGGGCGGCGGCGACGCTGGCGGCGCCGGTGTAGCCGAAGAGGTTGAGGACGGAAATCTCGCGGCCGGCGGCGCGGGCCTGGCGGATCAATGCGGAGCTCCAGTCCCAGTTCACGGCCTGCTCGGGGAAGAGCCCGGTGTGCTTGAAGCCGGTGGGGCGGATGCGGAGGGTGAGGTCGAGCGGCGCGTAGCGGATGGTCCACGACTCGGGCAGCGGGCGGCGGAACTCCCATTTGCCGCCGCCGGTGTCGCTGCGGTGGTAATAGCCGTCCCAGCCGGTCCAGGGGGCGCGGCTGGCGCGCGGCCAGACGACCTGCGGGTCGGGGCGCACGAAGTTGAACTCGCCCCAGCGTTCCTGCTTCATGCCGTCGCCGCATTCGAGGAGACGGTAGTCCTCCCAGTGGTCGGCGAGTTGGAGCGGAGCGTAGGCGAGCGGCATGGCGGGAGAGCGGAGACGGGAAACGCGCGGGCGGAAAGCGAAAAGGCGGCGGATGCCGAGGTCAGTCCATCAGGTACGGGGAGAGAACGATGACCTCTTCCTCGGTGCCGGGCGCGGGGCGGCCTTCGAGGAGCGCCTGCTGGGACTCGCGGGGGAGATCGGTGCGGGCG
>JAEXPL010000236.1 GCA_023446865.1 Verrucomicrobiota bacterium
GGTGTGGAGCTCGTCGATGAAGATGATGACGTTCTTGGCGCGCTTGATCTCGTCCATCACGGCCTTGATGCGCTCCTCGAACTGGCCGCGGTACTTGGTGCCGGCGACCATGAGGGCGAGGTCGAGGGTGATGACCTTCTTGTCCATCAGGATTTCGGGGACGATGCCGCCCGCGATCTCCTGCGCGAGGCCTTCGACAATCGCGGTCTTGCCCACGCCGGCCTCACCGATGAGCACCGGGTTGTTCTTGGTGCGGCGGCAGAGGATCTGGATGACGCGGCGAATCTCGTTCTTGCGGCCGATGACCGGGTCGAGTTCGCCCTTGCGGGCGAGCTCCGTGAGGTCGCGACCGAAGGCTTTCAGCGCAGGAGTCTTGAGCTCCTTCTTCTCGCCGGGCGCGCCGGCGGGTTCGGCCCCGGAACGCGGCGAGGACATCGCCTCGTCCCCCGGTTGCGCACCGGGCACGCCACCGGAGGCGGCGGGCGGGTTCTCGGCGGAGAACTGCGGGTCGAGCTCCTTGAGGATCTCGTTGCGGGTCCGCTCGATGTCGATCTCGAGCGACTTGAGCACGCGGGCAGCCACGCCCTCGCCCTCGCGCAGGAGGCCGAGAAGGATGTGCTCCGTGCCGACGTAGGAGTGGTTGAGCGCCTTCGCCTCCTTGCCGGCGAGCGCGAGAACCTTCTTCACGCGGGGCGTGTACGGGATGCTGCCGCCGGACTTGCCCTCCTGGCCGACGCCGACCTGTTTCTCGACGGCGCCGCGGACGGTCTCGAGATCGAGCCCCATCTTCTGGAGCACACTCACCGCCACGCCCTGACCGAGCTTGATCAGGCCGAGCAGGAGGTGCTCGGTGCCGACGTAGTTGTGGTTGAAGCGATCGGCCTCCTTGCGGGCCAGCGAGAGGACCTGCTGGGCGCGCGGAGTGAAGTTGTTCATCGGTTCCATGAGCGTGGAAAAGGTTGGATGCTGGGAATGCGGTTATTCGGCCGCAGCAGGCGGCGGGCCGGGGTGTTTGAAGTCCGGACGCGGGAAATCGGCCAGCGCCTGGCGGAGCAACTCGGCGCGGAGGATGTCGCGTTGGGCCGGATCGGCTTCGCCGTCGGACGAATGCTGGATGTGGGCCGGCTGGCTGAGGATGATGAGGCGATTGGTCGCGACACGGAGCGCGGCCGGGAAACCGCCGAGATCGACGCCGAGCCGCAGGAGCGAGAGCAGGTTCAACGCCTCGGCCGAGGTGACCAGGCGCGCGTTCTGGAGCAAGCCGTACGCACGGCCGATCTTGTCGAACAGCTTGACCGGCTCCGCCTCGAGGAGCTTCTCACGGGCGTTCATCTCCTGCCGGAAGATCGTGGTCAGCACGTTGTGGAGGCGGTCGATGATCGCCTCCTCGCGTTCGCCGAGCGTCGTCTGGTTGGAGATCTGGAAGATGCTGCCGGAGGCGTCGGTACCCTCGCCGTGGAGACCGCGGACGACGAGCCCGAGCTGGTTGAGCGCGCGCACGATCTTGTCCATCTGCCCGGTGATCACGAGGGCCGGCAGGTGCATCATGGCGCTGGCGCGCAGGCCGGTGCCGAGATTCGTCGGGCACGCGGTGAGGTAGCCGAGCTCCGTGTCGAAGGCGTAGTCGAGGTGCTCCTCGAGCGCAGTGTCGACGGCGTTCATCGCCTTCCACACCCGCTTGAGCTGGAAGCCCGGCTTGATCACCTGCATGCGGAGGTGGTCCTCCTCGTTCACCATGATCGAACACGTGGAATCGCGGCTGATGACGACACCGCTGCCGGCCTTCGACGCAGAGAGTTCGCGGCTGATCAGGTGGCGCTCGACCAGGAGCTGTTTCTCGTGGTCCGAAAGCTCTTCCATCGTGAACGCCGTGCCCTTCTTCATCTGCGGCAACGCGCGCACCGCCGCGGTGCACTCCGCCAGGATGTCGCTGCGCTGCGCCTCCTTGGCCCAACCCGTGAACGGGAAACGGCTCAAGTTACGCGCCAGTCGCACCCGAGTCATGAGCACGATCGGGCCCGCGCCGAGAATCGATTCCCCGACGCCGCCACCCGAATCGAGCAAGGCCGCAATGCGCGCCTCGGTGTCGGGGTTACGTCCCTCGGGTTTGTTTGATTTGGCGAATTTCATCGCGAAAACGGGCAGCGTCCTCGTAGCGCTCGGACTTGATGGCGAGGTCGAGTTCCACCTCGAGCTTGGTCAGACGTTCGTAGATGGAGCGGCGGTCGAGCGCCCGCTGGGGCACTTTGCCGAGGTGGGTGACACCCTTGTGCATGCCGCCCAGCATGGGCGCGAGCATCGGCCGGAACGCCTCGTAGCACTTCGGGCAGCCGAACCGGCCCACCTTCTTGAAATCCTGCTGCGTGAAACCGCAGGTCGGGCACACCAGACCGGCGTCGCCCTCGGTGACCGTTTCGTTGTTGAGCGCCCCCTTGATGAGCAAGTCGGCCAGCGAGAAGCCGGCGGGGTCGGTCACACCCTTGGCCTTCGCGCAATCCTCACACAGGTCCACCTTGTGGATCTTGTTGTTGATGATCTGCGTAAGGTGAACCGTCGCGGGCTTGCCGCAGAGGCTGCACTTGATCGGGTTGGCCATCGGAAAAATGTGGGCTGTGAAAGGTTAATCGACCGCTCCGGAGCGGACCTGAGACACGGTTGCGGGCGACTTGATCTCTTCGCAAGGAACATGCCAGTTGCACCTCGGGGCGCAAGTGTCACCGCGGCCCCGCGTCCGGACGAAGCCGGCGGGCGGAGAAAACCGGTCCGCCGCCATGCTCAAAGGCGCGTGCCGTCGACCGTCACCCGGCGGCGAAACGCCTCGATGAACTTGGCCGTGAGCGGGCCGGGCTTGCCCGAGCCGATCTCGCGACCGTCGAGCTTCACTACCGGAATGAGTTCTGCCGCGGTGCCGGTGAGGAACATCTCGTCGGCGATCCACAGGTCGTAACGGGTCATGTCGAGCTCACGCACGGGCACCTTCAGCTCGGCGGCGATGTCGATCACGGCGTCGCGGGTGATGCCGCGGAGCGCGCCGCTGGCGACTTTCGGGGTGAGCAGCTCGCCCTTGAAGAAGGTGAAGACGTTGTCGCCCGTGCACTCGGCCACGTAGCCGGCGTCGTTGAGCAGGATCGCCTCCTGGTAGCCGACATTCTCGGCCTCGATCTTGGCGAGGATGTTGTTGAGGTAGTTGAGCGACTTCACCGCCGGCGGCAGCGCCGCGGCGTTCATGCGGCGCGTCGGCACCGTGATGACGTCGAGACCCGTGGTATAGAGCTCCTGGGGATAGAGGGCGATCTTGTCGGCGATGATGAAGATCGAAGGCTTCGGGCAGCGCTTCGGCGAGAGGCCGAGGTTGCCCACGCCGCGCGTGACCACGAGGCGGATATAGCCGTCGGTGAGACCGTTCTGGCGGCAGGCCTCGCAGGTCCACTCCGCGATCTGGGCACGCGTCCACGGCAGCTTGAGCGCGATGGCCTTGGCGGAGTACTCGAGGCGCTCGAGGTGGGCGTCGAGGCGGAAGACGTTGCTCGAGTAGAGACGGATGCCCTCGAACACGCCGTCGCCGTAGAGCAGGCCGTGGTCGAAGACGGAGACCTTGGCTTCGGCTGCGTCGACGAAGGAACCATCGAGGAAAATCTTCATGGGCGGGGACGATGGGCGCCCCCCGCCGCCTTGTCCAGCAGCGGAATGCCCGCATCGCGCCGTCCGCTGGTGGGCGCGGCGCTTCGCTGTGGGCCGCCTCGCTGCGGCGGCTTCAGTGATCGGTCGGAGGAGCCGCACAGGTGTTCAGCCCGCACTCCCTGCTTCTCCTGTCGGCGACCGGCGCTTTTGGGGCGGGGCCGGCTTCAACCGCTTGCCGATTCTCCGCACCAGCAGACGGCGCTCGAGCTCGGTCGCGGCACGGGGCAGTGGGATGCGCAATCTCCCGAAGTCGCCATAGTGCAGAATCACCGCTTCGCCGCAGTCCTCGATCCGAGTCAGATACCGGTTCAGGAACACCGAATGATGTCCGGTGAATTTCGCCGTGACGATATCCTTGCCGACTTCGCACGTCCACCCCTCGGGGCCGAGAAGCTCCCGCAGATATCTGGCCTGCAGAAACCGACCGAGCCGACCGGCCACGATGGCGAACAGGTAGTTCGCGTACCAAAGCGCGATGCCGACCAGCAGGACCTTGCCGGAGAACGAAAAGACGGCCGAGAGAATCGCGAGCGGAAGGACAACTGACGCGAGAGCGAGAAGGTACTGCGTCCCCCACGGCCAGGTCTTTGCTCCCAACTCCTTCGCATACTCGGATTTGAAACTGATCTGATCCCAATATGACTCCTTGCATTGGATCCGAACTATGGAGGCATCATCCATCGGGCCTTCCCGCTCCTCGGACAGGATCACCGGTTGGATCGTCGCACCGGCCTTGTGGCAGCTTCCGCACATGGTCGCATGGGAGACGCGGTCGAACCACCCGAGGGGTTTCTGGCATACAGGACAATGGGAAGGCATGGGGTAACTGGAGGCTGAAACCGGGTGGGACAGCAACGTCTACAACGTTCGCCACGCGAGTTATTCGCCCTCTTCCTTCAGTTGACTGGCGACCAGCCACCGGGCCAGGGCGAGCTGTCGCCCCGCCCCACGCGCCAGCGGACTGGAGATCCGTTTCCTGAGTTCGGGAGTTCCAGATTGGATCGCACAGCCAAGCTGAGCGGCTCCGCCGCCCAGCTGGGGGAGGAGCCCGCCAGCCACGTCAGCGCCGTGCCCTACAGGACGTTCGTTCCCGCATCGCTACTTTCCACATTTCGTTCCTCCGAGCACCGCATGCCGCGCGCCGCTCAGCGGTAGGACAGCGCGCGGGCGAGCTCGGCGGCGAAGAACGGGCCGCGGTAGATCCAGCCGGAGTACACCTGCACCAGCGTCGCGCCGGCATCGAGCTTCTCGCCGGCGGTAGCGGCGTCGGTCACGCCGCCCACGCCGATGATCGGCAGGCGGCCCGAGGTGGCGCGGGCGATGTAGTTGATGATCTGGGTCGAGCGGCGGCAGAGCGGCCGTCCGCTCAGCCCGCCGGCCTCGGTCACGCCGGCCAGCGCGCCGGGGCGCTCGAGCGTGGTGTTGGTGGCGATGATGCCGTCGAGCCGCAGGTCGTGGAGGATCTGGAGGATGTCGTCGATCTGCGGCCAGGTGAGATCGGGGGCGATCTTCAGGAAGATCGGGCGGCGGCCGCCCATGACGGCGGCCTCGCGCTCGGCGTTGGCGCGCTGGAGCGCCCCGAGCAGTTCGACCAGCCGGTCGTGCTCCTGCAGCTTGCGCAGGTCCGGCGTATTCGGACTGCTGACATTGATCGCGATGTAGTCGGCATGCTCGGCGAGGAGGTTGAAACTGCCGAGGTAGTCGGCCACGGCCTCGTCGAGCGGGGCGACCTTGGACTTGCCGAGGTTGATGCCGAGCGGGAGGCGGCGGTGGCCGCGCTTGGGCTGGGCGGCGAGCCGGCGCGCCATGGCCTCGGCGCCGGCATTGTTGAAGCCCATCCGGTTGAGGATCGCCTCCTCGGCGGGAAAACGGAACAGGCGCGGCTTCGGGTTGCCCGGCTGCGCGAGGCGCGTGACGGTGCCGATCTCCACATGGCCGAAGCCGAGCGCCGCCGCGGCGGGCCAGCACTCCGCGTTCTTGTCGAAGCCGGCGGCCAGGCCGATGCGGTTCGGGAACTGCAGCCCGGCGCACTCGACGGGTTTGCGCGCGCTCGCCGGCAGCGCGTTCCACCATTCCAGCAAACGGCAGAGCGGCGGCAGGTGGCCGAGCGCCGCGAGCGCACCGACGACCGTTTCGTGCACCGATTCCGGATCGCGGCGGAACGCGAGCGGACGGACCAGTTGTTCGTAGAGCAGACCCATGGAGGGCGGGCAGATTGCGCGGCGCCGCCCGATTATTCAAGCGCCCGCATCGGCCTTGTTCCACTCCCGGAAACACCCCATTCGCCCGTGTGCCACACCCCCGCGAAAAAAGCTTCGTTAAAGGTGTTGACGACCCGCCCGATTTGGGCGGCACCTATCCCCGTACTCTTCATCCGCGGGCATTTTTTCTCTCAGGCAACCGACTTTCTACAACATGGCGAAATCAACCCCAACGCTGGACTGGGCAATCATCCGACTCGGCGACGATCACAACTGGTGGGTAGAGGAGCTCAGCGACACCGTCCACTGGGACGTGGACGGACTGAGCATCATCGACCCGCGCCAGATCGACCACATCGTCGAGCTGTGTGAGCCACTCCGTGAATACGGACTCGACCTCGACGACATCGACACGGCGTTCATCCCCTTCCGCATCGACAAGGATCTCGGCGCCGGCCGCGTGCGTCTCGTGCGAGTCCGCGACTCGTTCCTCGAATCCGAGGAGAAGCTCTTCGCCCTGCCCGATGTCGTCGACGAGGAGAACGGGCCCTACGCCGACTTCCTCGACCAGATCACCCGCGCCCGCGTGAAGATGCTCAACGACCTGTTCGACTTCGAGCAGAAGCTCACCGTCGACGAGGTGGAGGACCAACTCCGCGAGGACCAGAACAACCGGTTCATGGAAAACAAGGCCGTGCACCTCTTCGAGGAGGTCATCGCCATCCTCGACTACGTGCCCGAAGGCTGGGAAGCCGACGACGACACGCCTGCCAAGGCCGCCGTTGAAGCGGACGAGGACGAGTTCCCCGACATCGACGACGAAGAGGACGAGGAGAAACTCAAGGGCGACGCCTCCCTCAAATGGGATGAGGACGAGGAGAGCGATGCCGACGAGGACGATGCCGATCCCGCCGACGCCAAGGCCAAGGACAAGAAGGGCGCTCGCGGCGAAGAAGGTGACGACGAAGACGAGGACGAAGACGACGAGGAAGAGGATGAAGAGGAAGAGGAGGAAGCTCCTCGCGGCCGCCGCGGCCGGCACTGATCGTCTCGCCAATCTATTTAGCTCCCGACGCCCGCCGAACCGGATTCGGCGGGCGTTGTTTTTGCTCCGGCTGCCGGGTCGTGCTGCCATGCAGAGGTTGATTGCATCCCCCGTGCGAGCCCATAGGCATAGGAGGACGGCCCCCCGGTCATGCCCGCTCCCTCCCACGCCTTCCTGGCCCTTCTGGTCCTGTGTGCGGGAGGAGTCGTGCCCATCGCCACACGAGGAGCCGATGGAAACCCGCCGCCGCCGGCCATGGGCTATCGCGATCTCTGGAGCCTACACGGCGAAGAACGAGCCCGGCCGCAGGCCTTCACCGCCGACGTCGCGATCCTGCACTACGATCCCTTCTGGCGCCAGCTCTGGTGTCAGGATGCCACCAGCACGTTCTTCATCCTTCCGCCGCCCGAACCGTTGCCGATCCGCAGTGGCCAGTTCGTCCGCCTCACCGGCGTCACGATCCCCGCCTCCGTCTCGGTCGTGCAGACACTTTCGGCCGAAGTGCTCAAGGAGCGCGCCGACATCGTCCCGCTCCCCGCCGCAGGACGCCCCCTGCGGGCCGATATCCTCAACGAGCACCTCGTGGAGGTCGAAGGTCTCGTCGACCGCCAACGCCTCGACGACCCCAACCATCTGGTCCTCAGCCTCGTGACCGACGGCCTCGTCGCCGAAGCCGTCGTCTTGCTCGAGCCCAACCAGCCGGTGCCGCAGTACGCCGGTTCCCTCGTCCGCGTCCGAGGGGTGTACAACGGCCGCTTCGATTCCACCAACCGCCTGCAAGCCATCGAGCTTGAGTGCTCCGGCCCCGACCGGGTGTCCGTCATCGGCCAGCTCGGCCAAGACCCCCGTTTCCTCCGTCCGGCCACGCCGGCCGAACAGATGCCACGCCTCGCCACCGACGAGATCGTTCGCGTCGCCGGGCGGGTCGTCGCGGTCGCCGAAGGCCAGTCGCTCACCCTGCGCGACGACACCGGCCAGATCGAGCTGCTCACACCGCAGGACACAGGCCTACGTCTCGACGAACGCGCCGAGGGCATCGGCTATCCCCTGATCAACCGCGGCCGCTGGCAGCTGCGCAACGCGCTGGTGCGTCCCCTCGGCGCGGCAGCGGGGCACGAGGCGCCGGCCGGCCGGCCGATCCTGCGCCGCGCCGAACAGGTGCTGTCTCTTTCTCCGGCCCGCGCGGCCAACGGAGAGTCCGTTCGTCTCCAAGGCGTGGTCACGTGGTCGGCCCCCGGGGTCCGTTTCCTTTTCCTCGAGGACGCATCCGGCGGCGTGCACGTCTCCTGGACCGATGCCGGAATCCAGCCGCCGCCACCCGGCACCGGATTGTCCGTCGAGGGATTCAGCACGATGGGCGCATTCGCGCCGGCTGTTTCCGCCACTCGATTTGTCCGCCGCGTCGGCATGGCCCCACCGGAGCCGCGGCGCCTCTCCCTCGAGCAGGCCGAGACCGGCAAAGACGAGGCCCGGTGGAGCGAGATGGAAGGGCTCCTGCGCGAGATCCGGACCGACGCCGCGTTCGTCCGGCTCCGGCTCACCACGCCCACGGGCGATTTCGAGGCGGTGGCACCGGCCGGCACCGCCATTGCCGCCCCGCCCGGCTCGTTCATTCGGATACGCGGAGTCTGCACCGCGCTCGCCAACGACCAGCGCCAGCTCACCGGCATCCAACTCTGGGTGCGCGACGCCGCCAGCATTGTGGTCGACGAGGCGCCGCCCGAGGATCTCTTCGGTCTGCCCGAGATCCCGATCGCCGGTCTGCGCCAGTTCGGCCCCCTCCAGAAGAACACCCGGTGGCTCCACACCGCAGGTGTCGTCACCTGGCAATCGCCGGGACGGTTCCTGATCATCCAGGACGGCGACGAGGGCCTCACGGTGTTCGTCAACGACGAAGACCACTACGAACCGGGCGACCGCCTCGAGGTGGTCGGCATCCCCGGGCGCGACGGTCCCCGGCTGGTGCTGCGCAACGCCGCCGTGCGCCGGATCGGCTCCGGCGCGTTCGTGCGACCGATTCCGCTCGATCCTTCGGCCCCCACCGAGGACCGGCTGGACACCCGGCTGGTCCGGCTCGCCGGCCGGATCAACGAGGTCACCGAGCTGCACAACGAACGATTCATCGAGCTCCGCCACAGCTCGGGTTCCGTGGTCGCTCGGCTCCCGATCGGGCAGCCGCTCCCGCGCGACTGGCGCCCCGGCGCGGAGATCGAGATCCTCGGCGTGTATCGGCTCATCTTCGACGAACACCGCCAGCGAA
>JAEXPL010000168.1 GCA_023446865.1 Verrucomicrobiota bacterium
TGAGGCAGTCGGCGTCGGAGTGGCCGTCGAGGCCGAAGGGGCAGTCGAAGCGCACGCCGCCGAGGACGAGCGGGCGCCCGGCGATGGTGCGGTGGATGTCGTAGCCGTGGCCGATGCGGAGCATGGGGAAGACGGAAGCGGGAATGTTGAAATCAGGAAAGCCGGAACGGAGGGGGCTAGTTGGAGGATCCTGTGTTTGGCTGCAGCGTCCGAACGAAATCGGTTATTGGAAGCTTCCGGTCCGGGGCCATCGGAGCAGTCGTGAGGTCTTGGATCCGGATTTGGGCTCCCTCGCCATAGATGTAGAGGTGCCGTTGCTTCTCCTTAGGGGCAGAAAGTGGGCCGTGCATGTTGATCTCACCGTCGAAAGCCGAGAAGGTGTATTCGGCATCTCCAAACTCTGGGATGATGTTTGAGCGGGCACGCGGCTTTTCGAAGAATTCAATGAACGTCGATGGACTGCCGACTTGGGAGTAATAGCCACGCGGTCCGCGCATATCCGCAGCCCAGTGAAGGACGCCCAAGCCGAGGCATGCACAGCCTCCAGCGAGAAGCAGGGCAAAGCCGAGTGCCAGGAGCGCGACGGTAACAACGGGGTGTGCCTTTATTGCCCCCAGAATAAGTGCAACATCGCGTTTCATCGATTGGGCGCAGGCCCGGAAGGCCGTCGGTTGTGCGGAAGCGTTCTCTGCGAGCTGTGCGTTCTCTGCGGTTATGGTTCGGCCAGGTCGGCGACATTCTTTACAGGCGGAGAGCTGAAAGATGGCGTCGTTCAGCTACGGGTGGGGTGCGATGGGCGCGGACGGCGGCGGAGCGCCGTCCCTACCTGACAGTCTACTTCGCCCAGGTGTCTTTGAGGGTGATGGTGCGGTTGAAGACGAGCTTGGAGCCGGGGACGGCGTCTTCGCTGTCGAGGGCGAAGTAGCCGAGGCGCTCGAACTGGAAACGGTCCTCCTTCGACGCAGCGGCGAGCGAGGGCTCGAGCTTGGCGGTGATCACCTTCAACGAGTTCGGGTTGATCGCCTTCTTGTAGTCTTCCTCGGCGGCGGGCTCGGCGACGGCGAAGAGCCGGTCGTAGAGGCGTACCTCGGCGTCGACGGCGTGGCTGGCGCTGACCCAGTGGATCGTGCCCTTGACCTTCTTGGACGAGTTCGGCTCGCCGGCGCGGGTATCCAGCTGGGCGGTGCAGCGGAGTTCGACCAGGTTGCCGGCGGCATCCTTCACGACCTCGTCGCACTTGATGATGCAGGCGTACTTCAGGCGAACCTCGCCGCCCGGCTTGAGGCGGAAATACTTCGGCGGCGGGACCTCGGCGAAATCCTCGCGCTCAATGAACACCTCGCGCGTGAACGGCACCTTGCGGGTCGTGGGCGTCTCGCTCTGCGGGTTGTCCACGGCGTCGACCATGATGGTCTCGCCGGCGGGGATGTTGGTCAGGACGAGCTTGATCGGGTCGAGCACCGCGAGGCGGCGGAGCGCCTTGGTGTTGAGGTCGTCGCGCACGCAGTGCTCGAAGACGGCGTAGTCGGTCACGCTGTTGAACTTCGTCACGCCGACGGAGGTCACGAAGGCGCGGAGCGCGCTCGCCGGCACACCGCGGCGGCGGATGCCGCTGATGGTGGGCATGCGCGGGTCGTCCCAGCCGGTGACGACCTTTTCGTTGACGAGCTGGATGAGGCGGCGCTTGGAGACGAGCGTGTAACCAGGAATCAGTTTCGCGAACTCGTACTGGTGCGGCAGCGGGCGCGGGAGGGCGAGCGCCTCGAGCAGCCAGTCGTAGAGCGGGCGGTGCACCTCGAACTCGAGCGTGCAGATGGAGTGGGTGATGCCCTCGATGTAGTCGCTCAGGCAGTGGGCGTAATCGTAGAGCGGGTAGATGCACCACTTGTCGCCGGTGTGGTGGTGGGCGGTGTGGCGGATGCGGTAGAGGAGCGGGTCGCGCAGCCAGACGTTGGGCGAGGCCATGTCGATCTTCGCGCGAAGGGAGCGGGCGGCGTCCGGGAACTCGCCGGCGCGCATGCGCTGGAAGAGATCGAGGTTCTCCGCGATGGAGCGGTTGCGGAACGGCGACTCGCGGCCGGGCTTGTCGGGCGCGCCGCGGTACTCGTCGGTCTCCTTCGGCGTGAGATCGCAGACGTAGGCCTTGCCGGCGCGGATCAGCTGGAGGGCGTACTCGTAGAGCTGGTCGAAGTAGTCGGAGGCGAAGAAGGGCTCGAGCTCGACGGCGGGTTTCGGCGCGGCGGCGTGGGCGGCCTTCTCGGCGGGCGTCTCATGGTGGCCGACGACGGCCGGCATGTAGAAGTCGGTCTTGTCGCCGACGGTCTGCGCGGCGGGCGTGGTGCCGTGGGCCTTGAAGCCGAGGCAGTGGTCGGCCCAGCCGGCGATGAGCCACTGGACGTCCTCGATGATGGATTCGACGTACTCGACGTCCTCCTTCGTCGGGTTGGTGTCGTCCATGCGCAGGTTGCAGCGGCCGCCGTTTTCGCGGGCGATGCCGAAGTTCAGGCAGATGGATTTGGCGTGGCCGATGTGGAGGTAGCCGTTGGGCTCGGGCGGGAAACGCGTGACGATCTGCGGATAGCGTTTCTCGGCGACGTGGCCCGCGACGATGTCGCGGATGAAATCGGAGGGCGCGGGAGTGGCGGCGGAGGGCGTCGGCTCGGACATAAGGAAGCGCGGAGAATGGCGGGGCGCGCCGGGCGGAGGCAATGGCGGAGTGCGGGGGAGGCGAGATGCGGTGCGGAGGCTGAGGACCGCGAAGGAGAGACAGACGGATGAACGCGAGTAATGGAGAGAACGAGGGGCAAGAGGCGGCTCTGCGGCAAGGCGGCGTGCGCACGTGAGACGACGGATCGCCGCTCTTGCGAGCGGCGCCACAGGCGGGACCGCCGCTGCGGGAGCAGGGGGGCAGCGAAGCGCTTCCGCTCCGCGGCCTACTCGAAGCGGAGGGCTTCGATGGGATCGAGCTGGGCGGCTTTCCAGGCGGGGAAGAAGCCGAAGCCGATGCCGATGACGCCGCTGACGGCGAAGGAGATCATCGCCCAGAGGACGGAGATCTCGATCGGCCAGCCGATCTTGGCCGCGATGATCTTCGAGGCGCCGATGCCCAAGCCGATGCCGAGCAGCCCGCCGCCTGTGGCGAGCACGACCGCCTCGGTGAGGAATTGCAGCAGCACATCGCGGCCGTGGGCGCCGACGGCCAGACGCGTGCCGATCTCGCGGGTGCGCTCGGTCACGGAGACGAGCATGATGTTCATGATCCCGATACCGCCGACGATGAGCGAGACGATGGCAACGAAGAGCAGCAGCCACTTCATCGTCTCGGCGGTTGAGGAGGCCATCTGGGCGAGCTCGACCTGGTTGCGCACGGTGAAGTCGGGTTCGCGGCCCTTGCGGCGTTGGTTAAGCAGGTCGGTGATCTGCTCCTGGACCTGCTCGATCTGCCCGGCGTCGACCGCCTGCACGAGGATGGAACCGAGGTTGGTGCGGCGCGCGACGCGCTTCATGTGGCTGGTGTAGGGGATGATGACGACATCGTCCTGGTCCTGCCCGAAGAGGTTGAAGCCCTTCGCCGCGAGGACGCCGACGATCTTGAAGGGGATGTTGCGGATGCGCAGCGTCTGGCCGAGCGGGTCCTCGTTGGGGAAGA
>JAEXPL010000372.1 GCA_023446865.1 Verrucomicrobiota bacterium
GTGTTGATCTCGGCGGCGAGGTGCTCGGTGCGGTAGTCGGCCTGCGAGATCGAGGTGGCGTTGAAGGTGTTGGTCTCGCCGAGGTCGGCGCCGGCGGCGAAGTAGCGCGCATGGATCTCGGTGACGACGTCGGGGCGCGTGAGGCAGAGGAGGTCGTTGTTGCCCTTGAGGTCGTGCGGGTGGGCGGCGAAACGCGCGCCGCGGAAGTCGGCCTCCTGCAGCTTGTACGTCTGGATCATCGAGCCCATGGCGCCGTCGAGGATGGCGATGCGTTGCGCGAAGAGCGCCGTGAGGGCGGCGGCGGAGGCGTTGGTGAAGGCGGGTGCGGCCATGGTGCCGGGCAACATGAGGAGGCCGGAAGCTTCGTCAAAGCAAAACATATCAACGAAGCCGGATGCGATGATTAGAAGTGGTGCGCTTTGAGGTTAGGATCCCGGTGAGCCAGCTTCGGTTAGGGACGCCGCTCCGTCGGCGTCGGAGGGGAACACGGGCCCCGGCTGAGGCCAGCGAGTCTCTGGATGAGCAAAACTCGGGCATCGGGAACGGACGGCGGCGGAGCGCCGTTCCTACCCATCGGAGCTCACTCCGCGCGCAAGGTGAAGCCGACCGGCTGGTCCGCCTCGGAGCTGTTGCCGACGAAGACCTGGAACTCGCCCGGCTCGGCCTCCCAGGTGCCACGGGCGGTCGTGAAGGCGAGGTCGGCGGCGGTGAGCGTGAAGGCGACCTCGCGGCTCTCGCCGGGTTGGAGCTCGATCTTGGCGAAGCCCTTGAGCTCCTTCACCGGGCGCGTGAGGCTGCCGACGACGTCGCGCACGTACAGCTGGACAACCTCCGCCCCGGCGCGGGCGCCGGTGTTGGTGAGGGTGGCGGTGATGCGCAGCGTGTCGCGCGGGCCGATGGCGGCGGCGCTCAGGCGTGGGGCGGAGAGAGTGAACGTGGTGTAGCTCAGGCCGAAGCCGAAGGGAAAGAGCGGGGAGTTCGGCGTATCGGTATAGTGGGACCAGAAGACGCGGCCGTCGCTGCCGGAGGGCCGGCCGGTGTTCTTGTGCGCATAGTAGATCGGGCACTGGCCGACGGCGCGGGGGAAGCTCACCGGGAGTTTTCCGGATGGGTTGCGACGGCCGAAGAGCACATCGGCGATCGCGTGCCCGGCCTGCGAGCCGAGATGCCACGCCTCGAGGAGGGCGGGAGCCTGCTCCGCGACGGGGCCGAGCACGAGGGGCCGGCCACCCATGAGCACGACGACGACGCGAGGATTGGCCGCCGCGACCGCGGCGAAGAGTTCCTGCTGCAGGCCCTTGAGTCCGATGTCGGCCTGGCTGCGGCCCTCGCCGGTCTGCCAAGCGTCCTCGCCGAGGGCGAGAATGACGACATCGGCTTGGCGGGCGGCAGCGATGGCGGCGGGGAAGCCCGAGCGGTCGGTGGTGTTGTATTGCGAGTCTGTCCACGCGAAACGGTCGCCGATCGTGACCGCCGCGCCCTCGGCGTAGTCGACCATGGTGTGCGGCGCGACCGCGGCGCGGACGCCTTCGAGCAGCGAGACGGCGGAGTTGCGTCGGCCCTCGCCGCGCCAGTTGCCCAGCGGCGAGTCCTTGTCGGCGGCGAGCGCGCCGATCACGGCGATGCGCCGGACCTTGGGATCGAGCGGGAGGAGCGCGCCGGAGTTCTTCAGGAGGACGATGGATTCACCGGCGATCCCGCGGGCGGCGGCGAGATGCTCCGGCGCCTCGAGCAGGCGTTGCTCGCGGGCGGGATCGCAGCGGCGGTAGGGATCGTCGAAGAGCCCGAGGGCGAATTTCACCCGAAGGACGCGGCGTACGGACTCATCCAACACGGCGGACGGCACGGTGCCGTCGGTCACGAGGCCGGCGAGGTGGCGGTCGTAGGCGGAGGACTCCATGTCCATGTCGTTGCCGGAGAGGATCGCGAGCTGAGCGGCGTGGCGCAGGTCGACGGCGAACCCGTGCGGGAGCGTTTCGCGGATGGCGCCCCAGTCGGAGACGACGAAGCCGGGGAAGCGCCACTCGCCCTTGAGGATCTCGCGTTGCAGGCGGGCGCTGGAGACGGAGGGAAGGCCGGCGATCTCGTTGAACGAGGTCATCACGGTGGCGGCGCCGGCCTCGATGGCGGCGCGGAAGGGAGGCAACACGACATCGTGCAGCGTGGCGGTGGAGAGATCGACGGTGTTGTAGTCGCGGCCGGCCTCGGCGAAGCCGTACGCGGCGAAATGTTTCACGCAGGCCGCGACGGCGTCGGGTGCGCGCAGATCGGGACCCTGGAAACCGCGCACGCGCGCGGCGGCAAAGGCCGCGCCCAGGAACGGATCCTCGCCCGCACCCTCCATGATGCGACCCCAGCGGGCATCGCGGCAGATGTCGACCATCGGCGCGAAGGTCCAGTCGAGGCCGGTGGCCGCCGCCTCGGTGGCCGCGATCCGGGCGGAGCGCTCCGCCGCAGCGGGATTCCAGCTCGCCGCCTCGGCGAGCGGCACCGGGAAGATGGTGCGGAAGCCGTGCACGACATCGTAGCCGAAGAGCAGCGGGATGTGCAGGCGGCTGCCGTCGACGGCGAGTTGCTGGAGGCGACGGACCGCCGCGACGCCGTGCACATTCAGCATCGAGCCCACCTGGCCGTTGCGGATCTTGGCGACGCGGGCGGCCTCGTCGGGCGCTTCGGGCATCGGGCCGGTGGGATCGAAAAAGCTGCTGAGCTGGTGGAGCTGCCCGACCTTCTCCTCGAGCGTCATCTGCGCGAGGAGCGCATCGATGCGTTTCTCCGTGGCGGGATCGACCAGCGGGGCCGGAGCCGCGGCGAGGGGGGCGGCGAGAGCGAGGCAGAGGGGCAGGAGGCGAGCGAAGGTTGGGCGCATGAGGGAGCGGGGATGGGGATGGAATTGGCGGTTGTCGGCCGGAGCCTTTGCAGCGAAAGGCTGGAGCGCAACCATGCGGAGTTTGGCGAGGGCGCGGTCGTGGTCTTGCCTTTGCCGTGGGCGCCGGTTCGCTTGACCGCTTTTCCCTATGCGACGCTCCTTTTTGGTTATCATCACCGCCACCGGGCTGTTCGCCCCGTTTCAGATCGCCTCCGCTGCCACGCCGACCGGCCTGCGCGAGCCGGCGACAGCGAACGCGCCGCTCGTGTCGGGCCCGTTGAGCGTTGGCGAGCGGGAGATGGTGCGGGCTTTGGGCCAAAGCGCCGAAGCCGAGCTGCGGACGAACATCCTGCCGTTCTGGCTGAAACACACCCGGGACGAGGAGCGCGGCGGTTTCTACGGCGAGATCGAGCGCGACCTGAAGGTGCGCGAGAGCGCGCCGCGCGGCTCGTTGCTGACCGCGCGCATCCTCTGGACGTTTTCGGCGGCGCACCGTCGTTTCCAAGACCCTGAATACCTGAAGATGGCGCGCTGGGCGTTCGAGGACCTGCAGGAGCGGTTCTGGGACGAGAAGGCGGGCGGCGTCTTCTGGGCGGTGAAACCCGGCGGCAAACCGCAGGAGCCGCGCAAGCAGATCTATGCGCAGGCTTTCGCGATCTACGGGTTGGCGGAATACCACCGGGCCACCGGCGACAAGGGCGCGCTCGAGCGGGCGATCACGATCTTCCGGCTCGTCGAGCAACACGCCTACGACCGGGAGCAGGGCGGGTATTTCGAGGCATTTGCCCGCGACTGGAAAC
>JAEXPL010000403.1 GCA_023446865.1 Verrucomicrobiota bacterium
CGCGAGCTCGGCATGGCCGTGATCTTCATCACGCACGACCTCGGCGTCGTCGCCGGCCTGTGCGACCGCGTGCAGGTGATGTACGCCGGCCGCATCGTCGAGAGCGCAACGACCACGGACCTCTTCGCGCGTCCGCAACATCCCTACACCCGCGCCCTCCAACGCTCGATCCCCGCCCTCCAGCCGAAAGGCGCCGAGCTCTTCACCATCCCCGGTCTCCCGCCCGCCCTCCGCCGCCTCCCGCCCAGCTGCCCCTTTGCGCCGCGCTGCGAATTCGCAATCGACCGCTGTCGCGGTCCGGAAACGCCAAATCTCAAAGCGACAAATCTCAACCACTTCACCGCCTGCCTCCGCGTGCAGGCCGGGGAGCTCTGAGCAACCGACGCCAACGATGAAACGCCTCTCGCTGCTCCTCGCGCTCGCCTCGTTGCTCGTCTTCGCCGCCGAGCCCAAGCGCGAACCGGTCGAAACCGTCGAACAAGCCAGAGAGGCATCGAAGCTCGTCGTTGTTTCGGAGGTAACGGAGGCAGTTCCCGAGCCAAGTACCAATAGGTGGGATGCGATCCGAGCGTACTGGAAGATCGGGCCACGAGCGAAGATAGAGGTAACAACCACCGCTTGGCGCGAGAAATGGGAAATCTTCGCAGGACAACTGGTGCTGCACGCCGAAGAGAAGCATCTGGATAGCAATAGCCTGAAGCGTTGCCTCGACGCCCTGAAGCAGGGCGCATTGATCCAGACACAGCCAACGCGGATCGAAAGCCCACTCTCGGCAGAACAGATACGCCAGATGAACGGCAAGGAAGGTAGCTACACGATCGAGATATCTGGCTACCCTGGTGGGCATATCGACACCCTGCCTGCGTCAGTCCCAACTTCAGCATTCCTCGTTCATTCGTCCGACAAGTCGTTCTGGGTAATCTTCGCTCCGTGGGAGTACGAAGAAATCGAAGATGGGTTTCAGCCCGCCGACGAAAAGCCTCAGCCCGAGTTGCCAATGGGCAGAAGCCTTACGCACATCCGTTTCTGGGTCATGGACCCGACGACCTGTGACATCCTGCTCTACTGCAGCTGCGACTGACCCTCTGCCTTCCGCCTCCGAACTCCTAGCTTCTAGATTCTAGCTCCTGTCTCCTGCCTCCATGCCTCCCTCGGACACCCTCCTCTCGCTGCGCGGCGTGCAGACGCACTTTCCGGTGCAGCGCGGATTCGTGTTCCGGCGGCAGGTCGGCACGGTGAAGGCCGTCGACGGCGTCGACCTCGAGCTGCGCCGCGGCGAGGTGCTCGGGCTCGTCGGCGAGTCGGGCTGCGGCAAGTCCACCCTCGCCCGCACCATCCTGCAGCTCGTGCCGCCCACCGCCGGCACGGTCGTGTTCGAGGGCCAGAACCTCGCCGAGCTCGACGCCGCCGCGCTGCGCCGCGCGCGCCTCGGGTTGCAGATGGTCTTCCAGGACCCGTACGCCTCGCTCAACCCGCGCATGACGGTGTTCGACGCGCTCGCCGAGCCGCTGCGTGTCCACAAGATCGTGCCGCGCGCCGAGGTGCCCGCCCGCGTGACGGCGCTCATGGAACGCGTCGGCCTCGCCCCGCGCTTCGCGAAGAAGTACCCGCACGAGTTCTCCGGCGGCCAACGCCAGCGCATCGCCATCGCCCGCGCGCTCGCCCTCGAGCCGCGCGTGATCGTGGCCGACGAACCGGTCTCGGCCCTCGACGTGTCGATCCAGGCGCAGATCCTAAACCTGCTCGCGCAACTCGTCCGCGACCTCGGCCTGAGCCTGATCTTCATCTCGCACGACCTCTCCGTCGTGAAGCACCTCTCCGACCGCGTCGCCGTGATGTACCTCGGCAAGATCGTCGAGCACGGCCCCGCCGCCGCGGTGATCGAGCACCCGGCGCACCCGTACACCCGCGCCCTCGTCAGCGCGATCCACGTGCCCGACCCGGCGCGCGAGAAAGCCCGCCAACGCCTCGTGCTCCCCGGCGATCCGCCCTCGCCGCTGAATCCGCCCGCCGGCTGCGCCTTTCACCCCCGTTGCCCGTTCGCGACCAAGGGTTGCCGCGCCGCCATCCCGCCGCTCGCCGCCCAGCCCGACGGCCGCGAAGTCGCCTGCGTGCGCTTGGCGGAAATCGGCACGTAGGTCCAGTCTCCGACTGGACCCGGCAAGCCCGAGCGGGCATGCCCGCTCAAAACCCCACGGCCGGTCGGAGACCGGCCCTACTTGGCCGGACCTACTTGGCTCCCGGATACCCGACCTGCCGGAGCGCCTCGAAAGTCGCGATGCCGGCGGCGGTCGAGAGATTGAGCGAGCGCAGTTCGGTGTTCGCATGAGGAATAGTAATGCGTGCCTCCGGGCCGATCTCCTCGTGCAGCCAGTCGGGCGCGCCCGAGCCTTCGTTGCCGAAGACCAACCCGTCGCCATCGGCGTACCGCGCCTCCCAGAACGACCGCGCGCCCTTCGTCGTCAGCAGCCAGAGCCGTTGCGGGCGCACCGCACTGGCCTTGAACTCCTCCCAGTTGCGGTGGTGGTGCACATCCAGTTCATACCAGTAGTCCATGCCCGCGCGCCGCAGGTGGCGGTCGGTGATGGTGAAGCCGAGCGGATGGATCAGGTGCAGCCGGCAGCGCGTGATCGCGCACATTCGGCCAACATTGCCGGTGTTTTGGGGGATCTCCGGCTGGAAAAGGACAATGTGAATCATGTGTCAAAAACCCCTCCCCCCCTCGTCGCCCACCGGGAATTGGGTTGTATGGGCACCTTCGCCGAGAGAGTAGCATGGCCGCACACCCCACTCCGTGACTGCACCAGAAACCTCAGCCAAGATGAAAAAGGTCCTCATCGTCGACGATGAGAAGTCGTTTACCGAACTGCTGGCGCAGATTCTCAACGACAACATGACCTGCCCGGTGGAGTCGTACAACCGGCCCGCCGACGCCCTCAAGGCGATCCACGCCGGCGACATCGCGGTGCTTGTCACCGATTACTACATGCCGGTGATGAACGGCATCGAACTGATCCGCAACCTCCAGCAGGCGCAGCCCAACGTGCCCGCCATCCTCATCACCGGCCACAGCCTGAAGTTCGGCGAGGAGGAGATGCGCCGCCTGCCGTCATTGAAGACCGTGCTCGCCAAGCCGTTCGGCTGGCGCCGCCTCGCCGACCTCCTGATCCAGCATTGGCCCGACGCCAATCCGCCCAAGATCAAGGAACCGACCTGAGCCAATCTTCGGTCGAGCGGCGAGAGGCGAGTGTCGAGCGCCCAATTCTCCGAAGCTGCTTCCTCCGTCATGCCGCCGCCGGTCTGTTTCCTGGCGGTTTGCACTCGTCACTCGATCCTCGACTCTCGACTGCCACACCACGACCTGAGCACGCCGCCGCCTCCGCGGCCCGCACCTCGGTGGCTCCGCCCGGTTTCGCGACCGGGCTTTTTTTGCACCGGCCCGAGCCATATCCGGGATTTCGGCGTGGAGACGGAGTACCCCGTCGGAAGACCGCCCCGCCGCGATTGCGCCACGAACCGGCCCGCGCATGCTCCGCCCACGATGTCGTGCCTTCGCCTTCCGTTGCTGCTCATCACCGTCCTTCTCGGCCTCGTCCTGCTCGCGCCCGGTTGCGCCAAACGCGAAACCGTCGCCGCCGCCGGTCGGCGCACGGGCACACTCCACCTCGCGCTCAACTCCGAGCCCGGCGAACTCGACCCGCAGCGCCAGATCAACATGGACCAGATGAGCGTCTCCCTTGCGCTCTTCGAAGGCCTCACCGCGCTCGACGAAACCACCTCGCTCCCGGTCCCCGCTGCCGCCGAGCGCTGGGAAACCTCCGCCGACGGCCTCACCTGGACCTTCCACCTCCGCCCCGGCCTGCGCTGGTCCGACGGCACCCCGCTCACCGCCGAGGATTTCGCCTGGTCGCTGCGCCGCGCCCTTTCACCCGCCCTCGCGTCCGAATACGCCTATGTGCTCTACCCCATCCGCGGCGCCGAGGACTTCAACGCCGGCCGCGCGACCGCCCCCGCCACCGTCGGTCTCCGCGCCGTGGATGCCACCACGCTCGAGATCGTGCTCGCCCGCCCCACCCCGCTCCTGCCCGCGATCCTCGGCCTGCCGGTCGCCTTCCCGATCCCGAGCCAAGCCCTCGCCAGAGCCGCCGCCGCCGGGGACGAACGGCGTTGGACGCGCCCGGAGTTTCTCGTGGGCAACGGGCCGTTCGTGCTCACCGCGTGGTCGCCCAACCGCCAGCTTGTCACCACGCGCAACCCGCAGTTCCACGAACCGGCGCAACTCGCCGCCCTCGTCTTCCACCCCTACGACCAGGCCGCCGCCCAGGAGGCCGCCTTCCGCACCGGCCAGCTCCACCTCACCGCCGACCTGCCCGCGACACGCATCGCCCACTACCGCGCCACCCAACCGCAGGTGCTCCGCACCGAACCGGTGCTCGAGGCGAACTTCCTCCGTTTCAACACCACCCGGTCGCCCTTCAACGATCCCCGGGTGCGCCGCGCCTTCGCGCTCGCCGTCGACCGCACGGCCCTCGTCGGCACGGTCACGCTCGGCGGCCAGGCCCCGGGTTTCGCCCTCTGCCCGTCCGGGCTCCCCGGTTACACGCCGCCCGCCGGGCTCGCGTCCGATCCCGCCGCCGCCCGCCAGCTCCTCGCCGAAGCCGGGTTCCCCGCAGGGCGCGGTTTCCCGACAACGGAGGCGATCACCTTCTCGTCCGACCTCAACCAGAAGGTCCTCGAGGCGCTCCAACAGATGTGGAGTCGCGAACTCGACGTGACCGTCGCCCTCGCGCCGAAGGAGAAGAACGTCTGGATCTCCGACGAACGCCGCCTTGGCTACGACCTCTCGCTCGCCCGCTGGATCGGCGACTACGCCGACCCGGTCGCCTTCCTCGAGCTCTTCCTCGCCGACAGCGGCAACAACGCCACCGGCTGGTCCGATGCCGAGTACGACCGGCTTGTCCGCACCGCTGCCGCCGAGGCGGATCCGGCGCGTCGCAACGCGCTGTTCAGCGCGGCCGAGGCGCGCCTGCTCGCGGCGTTGCCCATCGCCCCGCTCTACCACGGCACGCGCGCCTACCTCGCCGACCCGGCGGTACGCGGTTGGGAACCCGCCCTGCTCGGCTTTCACCGCTACCAGCACGTGCGGTTGGAGTGACGCTGAATCGCGCCCGCTGTAGGCCTGATCGCTGACCTGGCGATTTCGCGCCGAGCCACGTCAGCGAGGTGGCCTACAATCAGAAAAGAATCCGCACGGAGCGCACGAGGTCTCGCTCAACGCCGGGCCCGCAGCACGCGCGCAATGTCGCGGTCGTTCTCGCGCTTCTTGATGTCGTCGCGCTTGTCGTACTGCTTCTTGCCCGTGGCCAGGCCGATCTCGACCTTCACCAGCGCATCCTTAAAGTAGAGCCGCAGCGCCACGAGCGCCTTGCCGGTGGTCTCGAGCTCCTGCTCGATCTTGCGCAACTGGGCGCGGTGGAGGAGCAGTTTGCGGGCGCGACGCGGGTCGCACTTCACATAGCCGCTGAACTCGTACTCCTCGATGTGCAGGCCGTAGAGCCAGGCTTCGCCGCGATCGATGCGGGCAAAGGCGTCGGCGAGCTGCGCACGGCCGGCGCGGATGGATTTCACCTCGGCACCGCGCAGGGCGATGCCCGCCTCGAAGCGCTCGTCGATGAAATAGTCCCGCAACGCCTTCGGGTTGCGGACCTCGGTGTAGCGCTCCTGTTTTTTGGCTGCGGCCACGGCGTGTTGGCGCCCGCGGAACCCGGGCCAGCGCGGGACTCATCCCACCACCGACTCCGCGCCACCGCCGGCGGAGTTACTCGGCGAACTCGTAATGGATCTTCCCCTCGATGATCTCGCGCAGAGCGATGTCCTCGAGGTTGAGCTTCTCCAGGGACTCCACGAGCGGACGGCTGCCGCGACGAAGCTGCTTCACGCGGCGCGAAACCACATTGATGAGCAGGTTCGCGTCGATGATGACTTTCTGGGCTTCTTTTAGGTATTCGTCTCTCACGGAGTTCCTCCTTGGAAAAGTGAAGAGGGAGACAAGGCGGTCGCGCCCCTTCCCGGTCAAGAGTGAATTTCGACGAGGCCGTGAACGGCGCCCCTTGGGGAACCGCCCCGGTTTCGCCCACGCCTGCGCCACGCTTGCCAGCCAAACCCCGCTGGCGGCTTGCCGCACCAGAGGTTCCCTGCACCATGCCGGCCATGTGGATTGCGTGGACAACGGTCGATTCCCGCGCCGCCGCCGAGCGTCTGGCCCGCTCGGTGATGGAGCACCGCTTGGCCGCCTGCGCCCAGATCGAGGGCCCGATTTCCTCCCTCTACTGGTGGCAGGGGAAGCTTGAGCAAAGCGAAGAATGGCGCCTGACCTTCAAGTGCACCCCGGAGCAACTCGGCCTGCTGGAGACCCGAATTCTCGCCGAACATCCCTATGAGACCCCCGAGTGGATTGCCGTCCGCGCCGAACATGTGGGGGAAAAATACTTGAACTGGGCATTCGAGAGCCCTTCACTCGCCGACTTTTCCAACGACACCAACGCCTAACCGCAGTCCGGACCATGTCCCAGCACAACAGCTTCCGCTCCTCCGCCACCACCGGCGCCAAACGTAATGTCCTCAAGCGCTTCGAGCGCGTCGAGATCCTCAAGAAACGCGGCCAGTGGAAAGAAGGCGAACGCGTGATGGGTCTGCGCAAGACCAAGCCCGACGTCTGAGCCGTCGAACGTCCTTCCAGGCCCGCCGGTGACGACGGGCCTTTTTCATGCCCGCACGCCCACTCCCATGATCGACCTGCTCCGCAAACTTATCGACTTCGTGCTCCACATCGACGTCCACCTGCGGGACATCGTCGCCAACTACGGCCTCTGGACCTACGGCGTGCTCTTCCTGATCATCTTTGCGGAGACGGGCTTTGTCGTCACCCCGTTCCTGCCCGGCGACTCCCTATTGTTCGCCGCCGGCGCCCTTTGCGCCCCAGTCGAGAGCCAGCTCAACATCCACCTGATCGCCCTCCTGCTGTTCGTGGCGGCGGTGCTTGGCGACACGGTCAACTACTGGATCGGCTACCGCATCGGCCCGAAGGTCTTCAAACGCGAGGACTCCTTCCTCCTTCGGAAGAAGCACCTCGCCGAAGCCCACGCCTTTTTTGAGAAATACGGCGGGCGGGCCGTCATCCTCGCGCGTTTCGTGCCGTTCGTGCGCACGTTCGTGCCGTTCGTCGCCGGTGTGGGCAGCATGACCTACAGCCGCTTCATCGCGTACAACATTATCGGCGGCTTCCTCTGGATCTACGGCTTCACGTACGCGGGCTACTTCTTCGGAACCCGTCCGTTCGTGCAGAAGAACTTCAAGCTCGTGATCGTCGCCATCATCGTGCTCTCGCTGGTCCCGATCGTCGTGGAGTTCATCCGCGCCCGTCGGCAACCGAAGTCGTCCGCCGCCTGAACGGCCCCTGGAAGTTTCCAAATGGTCGGGCCGGTGAGATTTGAACTCACTGGAAGCGATTTGGTTGTGCCTGTTAATCAATAACTAACAGGATAACCAATGAGGACAGGAATACAAAGGAACGCACCAAGGGATGGGAAGATTCTCGATATTAGTGAGCGGATTTTAGCGGTTCGCTCATTTCTGGATTGGAAGGAGAGCGAACGTAATCCGATTGATTCCCGGATAATAGAGTCGGAGGAGGAGTTGTTCGCCTTGGCGGCTGCGGTCGTGCGGAAGTGCTTGGGGCGTTGGGTCCCTGAAGGGTTAGGCTTTTCCTTCACGGTGACGGAGGGTGGTTTTGGCATCACGTGCGACAGTGGGAATGGCCCGGAGGCAATGGAAGATGCTTCGGCGGAAGTGCTATTTTCTCGGATACGATCGCACCAATGGTTTGGCTATCGAAGCGAACGTCGGCCGGTCGCGCAGGCGTTTCGGTTTGCTGAGGTCGGCGATGATCCATTTGAACGAGCTAGGGCGGGGATTTTGGCGAAGAGAATAGGGGCGGCAAAGGAGCGGGGGCCGCTCCTGCAGCGCGTCCCGTGGCAGAGCGCCCAGAGTGGGCGCGACGGAGCTCCGGCGACTCCAGGGGATCAGCGCTCTGGCGGACACGTCCCCATAAAAGTGGATTCTGTGGGCGAGCGGAGTGGCGGGCGCACAGATCTGGGCCGGGGGATGGGGGCCGCGCAAGCGGCCCCCCCCCCCCCCCCGCCCCCGCCCAGATCACTAACCTTGTTTCAATATGAACAACTTTCGCACCATGAACCTGAACACAGAGAGCGGACGGCAGATTTGGAACGTGGAGTTCATTGCCGAGTTGAAGAAACTGGGGGTTGCCGTCGACTGCGTGGCGTCTGGGGGTCTGCCCGATGCCATCTATACCGACCGGGTAGTTGTATTCATTGGTAAGCGAGGCCACGAGGTGGCGGTCGCGGCCGGGGCTGCGCCTGCAGAGGTCGCGGAGCAGTTCGTGCGGAGGGCGCGGTCATGAGCAGAAAACGGCAACTCGCGGTCGAGTGGTCTGTTGAAGGGCTGCTTGAGGCTGTCGCAGGCGGCATCCTCCGGCTTTGGACCCTCACAACGCGTGATGTGATTGAGGATCCCAGAGAGCTGGGCGCGCGTTGGTCGGCGTTCAATAAAATGATGGCGGAGTATCTAGACGGTCGGTGCGCAGGGCATGCAAGGCATGCCAAGGCTCGGGGGTCGGCACGTCGATGGGGCGGCGTCAGGGTGTCGGAGCCGCACCCAAAAGGCCACGGGTGGCACATTCATTTTGTCACCGCTTCGTGGATCGCGGTGGATGATGTGAGACGAATCGCGGAAATCGCCGGATTCGGTCGGGTTCACGTGGCGAAACCCGGCAAGGGTGGCGCGGCAGCGATCGGGCGTTACCTCTCAAAGTACCTCGGGAAAGCTCTCGATGCCGGAAAGGGAACCGGGGCGCGCATGTGGTCGATCTTCGGTTACGGAAGGGACAAAGCTACGCGCCTTAAGGATATTGAGGTTACTTTCCCAGGCCGGTCAGTCTGGGCGAACCTCTACCAAGCCGCGAAGCAACTGGGGGCGGATCATTGGACGGCATTTTGTCAGGCGGAACATGGAACGTTCCGATGGTGGTGGGCGGACATCACTGGCGAAGGTCCCGACATCCTCGTGAACCCCTTCTGAAAGGCTTCCTATGCACTGCACGACACAACGGGGCCGCGGAAGTGCATTGACAGTAACGGCCATCACGTTACGCAATCAGGCAAGCCAAAGCGCCACTGGTTCAGATTTACTCCCTGGTATTACGGCGGCGCGAAATTCACGAGGGGAGTCTAAAGGCGAGTCGGCCCGCAGGGCCACGGATGGGCCGGAATGGCCACGCAATCGCCGTGCTGGCTGTGCTCAGGTGGGCAAGTCGGCACGGGGGCAAACCTCAGCGAAGGGACTCTCGTGAATTCCAATGGCATCGTGGTCGAGGAGCCTGTGCTCCTTACAATTAATCAAGCGGCGGCACGTCTGGCGATTTGTCGGCGCACGCTGCTTCGTCTCGTTGCGGGTGGGAAGTTTCCCGCTCCGGTGAAGATCGGGCGGGCGGCACGCGTCCCGGTGGCGGACGTTCGCGCCTACCTCGCTCGTCTGATTCAGGCGCGTGGGAGGGGGCCGGAGGATGAACAATGATCGCGTTCGTTTTCCAACCGAAGCGGGCCGGGGGGAAGGCCCGACTGTGGTCTGCGCGTGTCCGATTGGATGGGTGGAGCGCGCCGAAAACGATTCCTCTCAAGGTCTCGGATAAGCGCGTTGCCACTCAAAAGCTGCAAGAGTACGTCCGCGAACTCGAGCGCGAGGCGGCGGGGCTTTCCACCCCTCGAACTGCCCGGGAAGCGGCGCAAACGCCCATTGCGGGCCATCTGGCGGCCTTCCTTAAGGATGTCGAGGCGCGCGGCCGCTCTGTCGCAACGGTGAAGACGTATCGCAAGGTTATCGACAAGGCGTGCAAGCGTTGCGGCTGGGAGCGGCTGCGCGACATCACCCCGCGTTCGTTCACGCAATGGCGTGCCATGGGGGAGGTCGGGCCGAAGTTCGCCAACGATGTGCTTGGGGACGTTAACGCGTTTTTGAACTGGCTCGTTGCGCAACGTCTCCTCGTCGACAACCCGCTAAAGGAAGTCGAGCGCGTAACGCTCAAGCCGGGGCGCGGCTATCGTCGCGCGTTGACGGTTGATGAAGTCGGCCGGCTACTCGCTGCCGCGCCGAAACGGCGTGCCACGCTCTACTTGGTTGCCCTTTACACGGGATTGCGGCGAGCCGAACTCCTCCGCATTACGTGGGGCGACATCGATCTCGATGGCATTCCGCCGAGTATTCAAGTTCCGGCGTCCATCACTAAGAACGGCAAGAAAGCAACGCAAGTGCTCCGGCCGGAAGCGGTCGCTGCGTTGCGGGCCTTCAAGCCGGATCTCTCGCAGCCGTTTGAGTGGGCGTTTCGGGGAAAGGTCCCGTCCATCGTTTGCCTCAAGCGCGATCTGGTGGCGGCGGGAATCCCAGTGGTGGACAGTGCGGGCCGGCGTTTCGATTTCCACGCCTTCCGCACGACGTTCTGCTCTCACCTTCAGGCGAGCGGCGTTCCGCCTCGTATCGCCATGGAGTTGATGCGGCATAGCGACATCAAGTTGACGATGCGCGTTTACACGGATGCCGCACAGTTGCCGCTAGTGTCGGAGCTCGCGCGCCTCCCTGCGTTCGCGGTGCCGGCAAATCCCGAGGGAAATAACGCACAAAGGGACGCACACGGAGACGCACAAACGGGGGTCCCGAGCAGTCACCATGGGGCGCAACCGGTTCCGCTGGTGCCTTAGCTTGCCAAAGCTTAACTTTCAGCTAATGACATTGTTAGGCACAGTCAGTCGCTACAAGACCCGGCCGGTCGGAAGTTTCCAAATGGTCGGGCCGGTGAGATTTGAACTCACGACCCCTTGCACCCCATGCAAGTGCGCTACCAGTCTGCGCTACGGCCCGGACCTTGGAAAGGGCGCAAAGGCAACGGACCTCGCCACCC
>JAEXPL010000462.1 GCA_023446865.1 Verrucomicrobiota bacterium
GCGCCGCAGCCCGCCAAGGCCGCCACGCCGGCTCCCGCGCCCGCCGCCAAGGCGCCGACTCCCGCCCCGCAACCGGCCAAGCCGGCTGAGGCTCCGAAACCCGCGCCCGCTCCGGCCGCCGCCAAACCCGCCGCTCCGACTCCGCAACCGGTGGCCAAGCCCGCCGAGGCTCCGAAGCCTGCACCCGCTCCGGTCGCCGCCAAGCCTGCCGCACCCGCACCGGCTGTCGCCGCTGCGCCCGCCAAAAAATCGCCGATGGCCATGATCATCGGCATCGCCGCCGCGGTTGTGATCGGCGGCGGCGCCTTCCTCTTCTGGCAGCAGAACCAGGCCGCCGAGAAGGAACGGCTCGCGCGTGAAGCACAGGCCAGGGAGCAGGCCGCCACCATCGCCAAGCTCAACGCCCAGCGCGAAGAAGAGCTCAAGAAGGCGCAGGCCGAGACGGCTCGCCTCAAGGCCGAGGCGGAGCACCAAGCCCAGCTCGCCGTCGAAAACGCCCAGAAGCAGGCCGACGCACAAGCAGCCGCCCGCGCCGCCCAAGAGGCGCTCGCCCGCGCCCCCGGCGTCATCTCCATCACCTCCGACCCGGTCGGCGCCGAAGTTTCCATCGACGGCTCCACCCCGCAGGCGACCCCGGCCACGATCACCAACGTCAAGCCGGGACTGCGCAAGGTCACCGTCTCGATGCCCGGCTACAGCGCCTTCGAGCAGTTGGTTGAGGTCAAGGGAGCGCAGACGCTCGACCTCGGCTCCATCAGCCTTCAGCGCATCTACGGCTCGCTCATGCTCCGCAGCGAACCGGCCGACGCCGAATACGCGGTCTTCCCCGCCGACAAGGTCGACGGCCCCGCACTGCGCACCGGTCGCACCCCGGGAAGTGTCGAGCAGCTCCTGCCCGGCGATTATGTGATCAAGTTCACCCGTACCGGCCTGCTCGCCACCACCGAGTACGCCACCATTTCCGGCAAGGATGTGGTCGATGTGAACAGCACATTCATCGTCGGCGGCGTCTCCCTCACCAGCAATCCGGCCGGCGCCGCCGTGCGGATGAATGGCGAGTACCTCGGCGTCACCCCGATCGTGCGCCCCGAGCTGCAGCCCAGCTCCGCCACCTTCGAGTTCACCCTGCCGAACCACGAACCACTGAAGCTCACCGGTGAAATCACCAACAAGGACACGCTCCGCCTCCACGCCGAAATGCTCCATGTCGATCGCATCGCCAAGGCTTCCGAGGTGAAGACCGCGCCGAAGATCCTCCAGACCAGCCGGCCCGTGATCCCCAGCGGCCTCGGCCAGATCAAAGGTGAAGTAGTGATCTCCGTCGTCGTCACCAAGCAGGGCACGATCCGCGACATCCGCGTCGACAAGTCCGACAATCCCGCGCTCACGGAGCCCTGCCTCAAGGCGGTCAGTCAGTGGAAGTTCGGCCCCGCCATCAGCAAGTCCGGCCAGCCGGTGAACATGCGCATCTCGGTTCCCTTCAAGATCGATGTGAAGCCGCAGGACATCAATCCTGACGACTCGAACCTGCCGATCCACATGCGGAACTGATCAACCGTTTCCCCCACAATCGAGCCCGTCGCGAGCCTCCGCTCCGGCGGGCTTTTTCGTGGACCACCGCGCCGGCGACTCCTGGTCGAAGCCCGTTCACCGCCCGGCGGCCAACCAGCGGGCTCGCTCTGTCGTCGAGTGTTTCTCAATCGCGTACCGCAGCATCGTCCGCGGCATCCGCGCCGCATGCTCCGCGAGAAACCCATCGAGCGTTGGCCGGTCGCGTCTGCCGACCTCGCGAAGCATCCAGCCGACCGCCTTATGCATCAGGTCGTGCGGATCGTCCCGCAACAACGCCGCCAATCGCAGCGTATCGACGAAGTCTCGATACCGGATGAGGTGGAACGTCGCCAGCACCGCGATCCGTCTTTCCCACAGCGAACGCGAACGCGCCAACCGATCCAGCACCCGCGCCCGCTCCGATCGCGTGCGCAGCCACCCGCCGACGATGTGCTCCGCCGTCACATCCACCAGATCCCAGTTGTTGATCCGGCCCGCCCACGCCGCCGCGAGATAGAAAGCGAACAACGCCCGGCGCACCGCCGGGTCCGAAGTGCGTTGGAAGCGGCGGACCGCAATCAGCAAACCGGCCAACCGGTCTTCGTGCCACGGTGATCGGGCCAAGTGCTCCAGCTCGGCCAAGGGCAGCCCATCGGCCCGCCTCACCACTCCGCGCACCTGCGGGACCTTCAGCCCGCGAAAACGGTCGCCTTCGCCGTAGTCACCCGGACCCGTTTTGAAGAACCGCATCAGCCCCGGCACCCGCGCCGGATCAGCCAGCCGCGCCAACTCGGCCTGCACCTCAGCCGCCGTCCTCCACGAGGCACCGGCTGTGGCCACCGGACGCTTCGCTCGCCGTCGAGTGCCGTGGGGCAACGTCGCGGTGGCCTTCCTCGCATTCACCGGAACTCGCTCCAGTCGTATATCACGTTGATCCCCGTCGGCGTCGGCTCCAGCCCGGGGCGAGCACGACGCCGGTTGAAATGCAGGACATGCATCCCCAAATCGAGCGCAGAGGGGATATCGACATCAAGCCGGTCACCGATCGACAACACCTGCGCCCCGTCACACGGACCGAGCCCGGCCACGGAAAGGGCCTCCATCGGCAGGAGCGGATTGGGTTTCTTGTACCCCAAGGTGGCGCTATCGAGCACGAACCGAAAATACCGGGCCAAGCCGAAGCGCTCCAATTGGGCCTGCGGCAAGCCCGGCAACAGCGAATTGGTCACCACCGCCAACGCCCGACGCGCATACCAGTGTTTCAGCATCTCCTCCACCCCGGGAGTCGGCCGAAGCATCGCGACATAATCGGCGTCCCAAGCGGCCTGCAGCCGTGATGCCGCCGCCACGCATTCCTCGCGCGAATGCATTGCCGGAGCCGCGTGCAGCGTCTGGCGCAACCGTTCATGCAGGGGGATCTCGCGGCCGTTGCGCAACGTCTGCGCCCGCACATGAGCATAGGCGTCCCGAAACTCCGCCGGGCTGGCGAAATACCCGCACTCCGCGGCCAACTGCGGCACACTCAGCAGGCTGCCTTCCTCGCCCGCCGGATCGAAATCGTCGATCAGGGTGTTGAAGCAGTCGAAGAAGATCCAATCAAAGTCCGGGAGCTGCATGCGCGATCAGGGGATGCGGTTCGAGGGCGAAGTGTGACGATCGCGGCGACAGTGACCGGAGGCAAGAATGACGTGGGCGAAATCCCCTATCGGCCGGCCCAGCCACCGGCTTGAGCCAGATACGACGTCCCCGGCTGGCCGCCTGCGCATCTTTTGGGAATCTTTGGTCCAACCCATCCCCGGGCTTTTCACCTGCCGTATTCCCCTTCTATCCTTGGCCGTTTCGTTCCGTCCTCCGCCATTAGGCCTTGGCTGTTCGACATTCCCGCCGCGCCGCCAATTCTCTCCGTCCTTCACTCCCTTTCCATCCCATGAGCACGCCCGCCTTCGAATACCACGAACCGTTCCCGCTCGGTCCCGACACGACCCAGTACCGCAAGCTCGACGCCGCCCCCGACCTCGTGAAGGTCGAGAAGTTCGGCGACAAAGAGATGCTGGTCGTCAAACCCGAGGCACTCGAGATCCTCGCCAACGCGGCGATGAAGGACTGCTCCTTCATGCTCCGCCCCGCGCACCTTGAGCAGGTCGCCGCCATCCTCGCCGATCCCGAGGCCTCGCCCAACGACCGCGGCGTCGCCCTCGCCATGCTCCGCAATGCCGACGTCGCCGCCAAGGGCATCCTGCCCTTCTGCCAGGACACCGGCACCGCCACCGTCGTCGCCAAGAAGGGCCAGCAGGTCTGGACCGCCGCCAACGACGCCGAGCACATCTCCAAGGGCATCTGGAAGACCTACACCGAGGAGAACCTCCGCTACTCCCAGACCGTCGCGCTCAACATGTACGACGAGGTCAACAG
>JAEXPL010000183.1 GCA_023446865.1 Verrucomicrobiota bacterium
GTCGCCTTGAGCCGCGCCAAGCCCAGTCGCGGCTGACCACTGAAGACATGGAACGCACCGCCCACCCCCACCGAACCGTCCCCCTGCACCGCCAACGACCTCACCTCGGCCGATCCCACCCGGCCAAGGCAAACCGAGAAGGCCGGATCCATCCGGTAGATCGGAGCCAGACTCGGCGCCAGCACCTTGAGTTCGGCCGCCGGGGCCGTAGTGCTGCTCAGACCGTCGTTGACGATCACGTCGTAGAAGCCGGCGTCGACCAGCTTGGCGGAATCGATCCGGAACGACGAACCCGTTGCCCCTGCAATCGGTCCACCCAACCGCCGCCACTGGTATTGCAGCGAGCCCGTGCCGCTCGCCGCAACCGTGAAGGTCACTGGCGAACCGGCGACGACCGTCAGCGAGGAGGGACCTTGGTTGATGATCGGCGCCGGGTGCGGACCCGTCACCTGCACCGGAGCGCTGGTAACCGAGCCAAGCGCGTTCGAAACCCGTACCGAATACCAGCCCAGCTCATTGGGCTGCAGGTCCAAGAGATGGAGGGTCGACTGCGTGCCGCCGGCAATCTGCAGTCCGTCACGGAACCACTGGTACTGCAGATCGTCACCGATGGCCGTAACTGAGAGAGTCGCGCTACCACCGATCGCGGCAACCTGCGCTGTCGGCGCGACGACAATCGCCGGGACCGGCGGGACATCCCGCTTGAACAACGCCAGACCATACTGGGCATGGCCGTTCCGCACCGCCTTGATCGCAGGGAGCAGGAATCGTCCATCGCCAACCTCGACGCCTTTCGTCGGCACCGTTCCCACAAGGTCGTAGACCACGAAACCCGGCTCGAGCTGGCCGTCCGGCCGCAGCCGGAGAAAAGGTCCGCAGGCCGTGCCATTGTAGCCCGTGAAGGAACCCGAGACGATGCAGCTGCCGTCCGGAAGCGTCAGCGCCAGGTGCGGCCCCGCGTGTGAACCGGCGTCGAACGAGAAACCGCTTCCGTCGCCGTAGGAATTGTCGAACGCCCCGGAAGGCTCGAGCCGAGCCAAGCACGGCCCCGTGACCCCGTTGGCTCCCGGCAGAAATCCCGACACCATTAGGCGGCCATCTGGCAACAGCCCCAGCGCCCACACCGTCGTTTCGGAGGTGGCGGACATCGAGAACGCGGAGTCTCGCCCGCCGCCGGACTGGAGCTGAATCACGCCGTAGTAATACCGGTCGGCCGTCGCATCATAGAGGGTGTTCGCGACCAGTATCCGCCCATCATCGCGAACGGCGAGGTCCCGCACCGTGTCATTGAAACCTCTGCCAGCGTTGAAGGCAGTGTCCGAACTGCCGTCGGTATTGAGCCGCACCAACCCGCGCCGCTCGGCATTGTCGAAACTGCTGAACCCGCCCGCCACAAGAATTCGGCCATCCGCCTGAACGCAGAACCGTGAGATTCGCGTGTAGAGAGTGCTCCACGAATGGAGTACGAACGCTTCGTCCCGCCGTCCGTCCGGCAACAACCGCGCCACACCTTCACAACTCCGGCCATCGAATTCGGAAAAGTTTCCCCCGACCAGCACCTTGCCGTCTCCGGCAACCGCTACCTGCGTCGTCGCGGCCGAAAACCCAGCCGCGGGATCAAAACTCGCATCAACCGACCCATCCGCGTTGAGCCGGGCGATCCGGTTGCGCGGCACGCCATCTACGTGGTGAAACTCCCCAGCGATGTACCATTTGCCTCCCGGAGCAGGCGTCACGTGATTTACGGTTCCGGGTATCCCAAACGCACCCGCCACCGTGCCGGCCAACACTCCGGAGGAAGCGTAACGAGCAAATCCCGCGGTCGCGACGGACCCGACCTGCATGAATCCACCCGCGAGGACACGACCGTCGGCCTCGACTTCGAGGCATCCGACAGTGGATTTCGGGGCCTCCACCGGGAGGAAAGCCGCATCGATCGCCCCGTCCGCCTGCAATCGGAACAGATAACGTCGCTGCGAATCAGCATTGTTGCCCAGTCCACCGGCCACATAAACGGCCCCACCTGAGGCCAACCGGATCGCCGAGGTTCCGCCGTAGTTGTCGATGAGCGGATCGAGCACAAAGGAACTGTCCATCGTTCCATCTGAATTGAGACGAGTAACCGGCACCTCTCCATTGGCCCTCCCCAGCAAGATCTTCCCAGTGGGCTGAACAGCCACCGCATTCACCGAGCCGCCATAGAGCGGCGGAGGAACGAACGAAAGATCCAGGCCGCCGCCGGCCTCCAAACGCGCCAAATTCATGCGCTCGGTTCCCGCCACACTCCGGAACCCCCCTGCGATCAGGATCCTTCCATCCGCCTGCAACGCGAGCGCCCGAACAAGGCCATCGCATCCAACCCCAGGCTGGAAAGTCCCATCAACCACTCCGGTCGACAACACGCGCGCGATCCGATTCGCCGGAACGCCCCCGCAATGGGTGAACCCACCCCCGACGAGCACACAGCCATCGGTCTGCAAAACAATCGTCCACACCGCGCCATCGCATCCGGCCCCCGGATCAAAACCTGCATCGAGTGTTCCGTCGGCATTGAGGCGGGCCAAATTCTTGCGAGCCACCCCGGCAACATGGGTGAACTCGCCTCCGATCAGCACCCGGCCATCAGGCTGGGCCAACACAACATTCACATCGCCGAGCACCTCGGGAGCGAAGGTGGAATCAAGTGTCAGATCCGCCCGGAATCGGGCCACGCCCGAGCGACGGCTGCCCGCGATCAGCACAAACCTGCCAGCCACGTAGGCTTTCCCGTCCGGAGCACGAGCGATGGAACGCACCTCCGGTGCGGCATACGTACCGTTCGTGACCGTGATCAGCGGCGCAAACGACGAATCCAAACGATAAGGCTCGTTGACCAGAGCCGAACTCACCCGAAGCGACGCCGCCATCGAAACCAACGAACCCGAGTCGTCAGTCACCACCACATCGTAGAAGCCCGCCGAGAACGGTTCCGCTGCCGGAATCGTAAGGCTTGGGCTCTCAGCGCCGGCGATCGCACTGCCATGATGCCGCCACTGGTAGCGCACGGAACCGACGCCTGTGGCTGCGACACTGAACGACGCCGCTTGCCCGGGGCCGACCGTCACCGACTCGGGGTGATGTGTGATCGTCACCGCAGCAGCCGAAAGTGCGGTCGCAGCGAAGACCGCCGCGAGCCGGAGAAAACGATTCAATGCAGCGTTCATGGTTCCACGATGGGGCTTGGAGTGCCGACCAATCGGCACATCGCGAACTCCGAGGGTTTGCGCCACCATCCACGCCTCCGCTACGTCAGATGGCGAGGATTTTCACACTCGCAACCCGCTCACCAGATCCGTGCCCGCTGCTCGGGCGCGCGCCACAACGGGTCGCCCTCGACGATGCCCCACGCGGCGAAGAATTCCGGAAGGTTCACCAGCGGGCCGAGCGCGCGGAAATTTCCCGGGGCGTGCGGCCCCACCACCAGCTGCCGCTCCAGCGCCGCCGGCCGGTAGAGCGTCCGGCCCCACAGCTGCGCCCACGCGAGGAAGAACCGCTGCTCCGGCGTGAAACCGTCGATCGGCTCGGGGCGCGGCCGGCCGGCGAGCGAGTGCTGCAACGCCTCGTAGGCCACGCTCACGCCACCGAGGTCCGCGATGTTTTCGCCCAAGCTCAGGCGGCCGTTGACGAACTTGCCCGGTAACGCCTCGTATCCGCCATACTGAGCCACCAGGAACTCGGAGCGCTCCTTGAAGGCCGCGGCGTCGGCCTCCGTCCACCAGTCGGCGAGGTTGCCGCGCCCGTCGAACTTCCGGCCCTGGTCGTCGAAGCCGTGCGTGATCTCGTGGCCGATCACGCAGGCGATCGCGCCGAAGTTCACCGCGTCGTCCGCCGCCATGTCGAAGAACGGCGGCTGGAGGATGCCGGCCGGGAAGACGATCTCGTTGCGCGTGGAGGAGAAATAGGCGTTCACCGTCGGCGGCGTCATCCCCCACTCGTCGGGGTCGACCGGTTGCCCGAGCTTCGCAAGCTCGTCGGACGTATCCCATTCGCGGGCGCGGCGGACGTTGGCGGCGAAGCTGTCACGGGCCACCACAAGGCCGGCGTAGCTCTTCCACTTGTCCGGATAGCCGATCTTCGCGCGGAACGCCGTGAACTTCTCCAGCGCCTTCACGCGCGTCTCCGGCGTCATCCACTCGAGCCGTTCGAGCCGGGCGCGGAACGCGGCCTTGATGTGTCCGATCATCTCGCCCATCCGGGCCTTCGCCTCCGGCGGGAAATAGCGCGCCACGTAGAGCTGGCCCAGCGTGTCGCCGATCTCGCCGTCGACCGCGCGGGCCGCCCGCCGCCAGCGCGGCTCGGGCTGCGGCGTGCCGCGCAGCACCGTGTCGTTGAACCGGAAGCTCTCGTCCTCGAACGCCGCCGGCAGGTACGGCGCGTAGGCGCGCACGAGGTGCCAGCGCAGATACGTGCGCCACTGGCCGAGCGGGCGCCGCGCCGCCTCCTCCGCCACCGCAGCGGCGTAGGGCGGGTGGTTGAGCACGACCGAGTCGAGCGCCGGCACGCCGAGCCCGTCGGCCCAGGCGCGCCACGCGAAGCCCGGCGCCTCGCGCTCCAGCTCGGCGAGCGTGCGTCGGTTGTAGTTGGAAACCGGGTCGCGCATCTCCACCGGCCGCTTCGAGGCGCGGGCGAGCGCCGTCTCGAGCTCCAGCACCGCCTCGGCCCCCGCCTGCGCCGTGGCGGGATCGTCGCCGAGCAGACCGAGCATCGTGCGGACATGGGCGAGGTACGCCGTGCGCTTCTCGGCGAAGCTCTCCTCGAGATAGTAGTCGCGGTTCGGCAGGCCGAGCCCGCCCTGCGTGAGGTAGAACGTGTTGCGGTCGCTCGCCTTCGCATCCGGCCGCACTCCGGGCGAGCCGAGCGCGCCCACGCCGATCCGCCGCAGCCGGCCCACCGCGCGGGCCAACGCCTCGGGCGAGTCGACGGTCGCAATGGCGGCGAGTTCATCGGCGATCGGCGCGAGGCCGGCGGCCTCGATCGCCGCGGTGTCGAGCGCCATGGCGTAGAAGAGTCCGGCCCGGCGCGTGGGCGAGTTCGGCGCCGCCGCGGTGTCGGCCGCCGCCGCCTCAAGCACGGCGTGGACCTTCTCGGAGTTGGCGCGCTCGAGGGCGTTGAAGCTCGTCCAGCGGAACTGGTCGTCCGGGATCTTCGCCGTGGCCAGCCAGCCTCCCGCCGCGAACTTCACGAAGTCCTGCCGCGGGCTCACCGTGCGGTCGAGGTCGGCCACGGAGAACCGCAGCTCCTCGATCGGTGCCGCAGCGGCCGGGACCGCGGGCTCGGTGGCGACCGCCGCGAACGGCAGCGCGAGGGGAAACAGGACCAACCACGTCGTTGGGGGAAAACGCATGGCTCGCGAGTGTGCGCCCCGCCGCGCCCCACGCAATCCCGCGGACAGCGGCACTACCGCGCGAGTCCTAAGAATCAATTGGAGTAGTCCGAGGCAGGGCGAGGCGTCCCCGCCGAGCCGCCTGCACACGCGTCTCTCGCCCGGAAGACGCCATGCGAGCAATCCGAACTACGCCTTGGCGAGCGCATCGGCGACGAACTGGTTCAGGCTCAGGTTTTGGGCCGCCGCCCGGAGAGCGACCTTTTGATGGAGGCCCGGATCGACGCGCACGACAAACTTGCCGCTGTAGCTCTTGCCGGAGGTGGCGGCCGGCAGCCGCTCGCCGCCCGCGAGCAGCTCGGCGACATGCGCTTCGACAAGGCCGCAGAGTTCGCGATAGACCTCCGTCTCCTCCACGCCGTGGCAGCCGCCGAAGAACAGCCCGGGGCAGCGGCCCACGAAGCAGCGATCCGCGTCGGACCATTCGACGATCTTCAGGTAACGGGCTGCGGCTTCCTTCACGGCCCGCTGGGTCGTGCTGGTGGTTTTCTTCATGACTTCGTCTCCTTCGTCGCGGCAATGGCCGCCTTCACGTCCTTCTCCTGATAGTGATGGGCATCGGCCCCGGTTTGCCCGGAGAGGATGACCGTGGTCCCGCCCGCGTGCCGAAACTTCCGATGGCTGCCGGTCGTCCCGACGTGGACGAAGCCGGCTTGCTGGAGATCGGCAATGAGTTGGCGGAGTTTCCGCGGCATCGACTAGTATCGTTATGATACTAGATTCCAAGGTCAACCCCGCGTTCGTCCACCCCGAACCTGCTTCACGGGAGCACGCCCGCTGGGGAGCAAGGACTCCTTCGGTTTCAGCCTGCTCGCCCTTTCTCAGCGATAGTCGGGCCTTCGCGGGCGTGGCGCCGTAACCCCGGTTCAAACCCAACTTCTCCGGTGTGGGCTTCTGCTCCTACACTGCACTCTTCCGGAAACAATCGAAGGCTGCGGCGATGCCGCTTGCCTCAAACCGGTCGAGTAAAGCGCCGACACCCTGCTCTCTGGCGAGGCGTAGCTCGGCCGGAGTGATCGGCACAATGTTCAGAAGCTCCCTCGCGCGACTGCACTTCATCACCCGCTTCGCATCGATCCCAAACGGCAGAGTAAACAGAACCGCCGTCATCTCGACGTTTGTCGCCAGCGTCCGCTGGAGATCGAGCGTATGGCCAACATCGACAACCAACTTCTGGTCGATGATACAGTCACCGATCATTTGCAGGATCGCGGAGGCCATATCCTCCTTGCCCGAAGCCCCGCCGCCAATCGGGACGGCCGAGAAAGCAATCAACTCGATCCTGTCGCTCGTCTCCTTCTGTTCCAACGGGGCAACAGGCATCGCGTGATCAGATAGTCCGTATGTGATAGCTACCGTGACATCGTGCGCCTCCGATATCAGACCACGCCAGAAACTGCGCTTCAAAGGCGGGAACATCGCAGCAGACACGTGGCCACCATTCTCGGGATCGCGGACGAACGCCGGAGCCCGACCAAACACCGCTGCATACTTTGCGAGAGTGTCCATTCTGCCTTGGCGCACCAATGACAATAGCCTCAGCCGCGTTTCACGACCTGATGGTGAATAGCAGCGGAGCCCATTGTGTTGGAGTTGAAAGGGGAGAGGATTTCAGGACTGGCATCGCAGAAGAAGCCCAGCGCGAGGGTGCCTCCATCAGACCTTCCGGCTCCCTGAAGTCGAGCGTGTTGATACAGAGGGCGGCCTCAGCCATCAACCGGCGACGGCTCCGAATGGTGAACCCGCTTGCCCCCAAGCGGGTCGCGTGTGCCGCCCGCGGCAAGTACGCTCCGCCGCACAACGCATCGCCATGCGCCTGCGTCCGCTTGCGTCCCATCCTCCGGCGATAGCTGATCTGCCGCGGCGTCCCTCGACGGCGTTGGGGGGCAACGCCGTCCACCTCAGGATCGCCACCTCAACGCGGTAGCCTACAACGAAACCGTTTCAGCTCTGCCGTGCGTACAATTGCCAGCCGAAGGC
>JAEXPL010000469.1 GCA_023446865.1 Verrucomicrobiota bacterium
CCACGACCGGGCACGCGGCGCGGTGCAGCACGCCGTGGGTGGTGCTCCCGGCGAGCAGCTCGTAGATGGCGCCGTGTCCGTGGGAGCCCATGACAATGAGCGCCGCGGGGAGCTGGGCCGCCTCGTCGAGGATCGCGGCGACGGCGTGGCCTTGCGTGAACTTGGAGGTGCAGGAGATGCCCTTGGCGTCGAGGGTGCGCTTGAGTTCGGCGAGTTTCCGGAGGGCCTGTTCCTGGGCGAATTCGGTCTCCTTGGCGAAGGCCTCGACCGGCATGTCGTAGGTGACGACGTTGACCGGCGGGGCGAGCGCGTGGAAGAGCTCGATGCCGTGGTGGAGCGCCTGCGCCAATTCGGCGGCGTGGGCGACTACCCGGGGGGTGACGGCGGAGAAATCGACCGGGGTGAGGATCGTTTTCATGGGCAACGGTACGGCGCGAGGGTACCGGGCGCAACCGGACGGCGACTATCCAACCGATGGTGCCACGGTGCGGGAAGATCGGGCGGGGAACTGGGTGGATGACGGAAGGCCTTTTGCGCTACGGCGCAGTGCAAAGGAGCTGAAAACGGCGCGCGCACGGCACCACGCGGCTTTTTTGTTTTCGTTGGCGCGGATCCACGCCTACCGTCCGGCCGCGCGCCTCTCCTCGATCCCCTCCGATGCCCAAAATCCTCGTCATCGACGACGAAGCCGACATGCGGCAGCTCCTCACCAAGGCGCTTGAGCGCGCCGGCTACGAGGTTGTCGGCACCGCCAGCGGCCAGTCCGGTGTCGAGATGGCGCTCGAGGAGAGCCCGGATCTGGTGCTGTGCGACGTGGGCCTGCCCGATCTTTCCGGCTACGAGGTGCTCCGGGCCCTGCGGGCCCAGCCGGATGCCGTCAACATCCCGGTCGTGCTCGTCACCGGTCTGGCGGATCTGCAGGGCATGCGCGAAGGCATGCGGCTCGGGGCGGACGACTACGTGCCGAAACCGTTCGACTTGGAGGAGTTGCTCGCGCTGATTGCGGCGCGACTGCGGAAGGCGGAAGCCCTGCGGCGCGAGGCGGAGGACAAGGCGAAGACGTTGCGCAGCCACATCAGCATGATGTTGCCGCACGAGTTGTTGAGCCCGCTTTCGGGCATCATCGGCCTCGCCGACATCCTGCGTGACGACAGCGGACAGCTCCAGCCCTCCGAGGCGGCGGAGCTCGGGCGCGATATCCAGCGGGCGGGCGAACGTCTCCATCGGTTGATCCGCAACTTCCTGATCTATTCGCAGCTTGAACTGATGGCGGCCGAACCCGACCGCCTCGAAGCGCTTCGGCGGTCGATGCCGTGCCAGTTGCGCCGTGTCCTCGGCGAGGTGGCGGAGCGGTACGCCGACAAGCACGCGCGGCGGGCCGACCTGACGCTCGAGCTGGCCACGGCGGAGGTGGGCATTTCGGAGCAGAATTTGACGAAGCTTTGCGAGGAACTGATCGACAATGCCTTCAAGTTCTCGGAGCCCGGCCGGCCGGTTGATGTCCGGGCGCGTGTCACCGGCGACATGGTGTGGTTGACGATCGCCGACGAGGGCTGCGGCATCTCCGACGACATCATCGAGAGCCTCCATGAGACCCACCAGTTCGAGCGGCTTTTCTGTGAGCAACGTTCGACCGGTCTCGGACTGGCGATCGCGGTGAAGCTGGCCGAATTGCACGGTGGGCGCGCCTTGATCCAGAGCCAGCCGGGCACCGGCACGTCGATCTTGGTGGAGCTGCCTTTGGCTCCACCCATGGGATCCGAACGAGGAGCCGCTCCCCCGATCGAAGGTCAAGGGCTTGGCGCGGGGTGAAACCGCGATCGGTTGCCGGGCGCCGGCGGGCCGCATGATCGGGGATCGCACCACGAGTGAACTTGCGGCTTGAGAGGGCGGACTGTCGGCGTACATAGCGCTGCCATGCCGATCTACGAGTACTACTGCCCCGACAATAATCGGATCTACCAGTTCTTCGCGAAGACGCTGGCTCAGGGGCAGTCCGTTCCGAGATGTCCCGACAATCCCGCATTTCGGATGGAGCGAATGATGTCGGCCTTTGCCATCACCGGGCGTGCCGAAACCAAGAAGGACGAGGCGCAAGCTGGTCCCGAGAGTGGCCAGACGACCGAGGCCGAGGGGCCGGAACTCGGCGACGCTGGTGATGATTCACGACTGGACGCGGCATTTTCCGAAATGGAACGGGAGATGGAGGGTGTGGACGAGAACGATCCCCGTGCGATGGGTCGGATGATGCGGAAGATGTCCGAACTGACCGGCGAGAAGCTCGACGAGCAGATGGAGGAGGTCGTGCGCAAGCTCGAGGAAGGCACCGACCCCGACAAACTCGAGGAGCAGATGGGCGACGCGTTTCCCGAGGGCGAGGGAGGCGGCGAGGACCCGATGGGCGGATATGGCGGCGGGCGTCGAGGCATGCCGACCCGCGATCCGAACCTTTACGATTATTGAGCGTCTGTCTTCCCCGCCTGTCGGTGCGCGATGGTCGGGGTAGCTCGCAGCGGATGGATGCCACGGCGTGCGTGGGGGCCTGCTCCAAGGAAGCGGCTCAAGCTGCTGCCTCGTGGGACGAAACAGCGGAGGCCGGGCTTTTCCGGGGCTCGGCTGCCGTATCCCGATGAGTGATTATTCTCAGGCTGGGATGCGGCGCGGAGGCCTGGATCACGCGGCAACCAGGAGCGCAGGGTGGGCGCGTGCCACCGGTTTTCGTGAGCGGCTCGTCGGGCGCACGTGCCGGGGTTGGTGGGCGAGGTGGGCATAGCGGTCGCGCAGGATCTCGCCGGCTTCGCTCAGGACACCGAGCAGAAGCGGCCGCCAATCCTCCTCCTCGGGTTGATGGGCGGCGAGGAAGGCGTTGGCGGCGTCGGCGAGGCGGCCGAAGAATTCCTGCTCGGCCCAGGGACCGCCGGTCAGACGGCTGTCGTTGCGCAGGGCGAAGAACAGCCAGGAGAGCGGTCGGGCATGCCGGGTGAGGATGCCGAGGTCGCCCTCGCACGCTGCAGCGGAACCGGTGAGTGCGAAGGCGTCGTCGGTTACGAAGATGCCGGCGGCATGCCAGAACTCGGCCGTCGGAGCATAGGTGGAGTTCTCGAGGACGGAGCGGGCGCCGATCTCGGCGGCGAGGGCGATGAGCAGAGGATGGCGGAAGGAGAGCGAGTTCATGCGCGCACTCTACCAGTCGGGGTCGGACAAAAGCCGACCGAGGCTGTCCGATGCCTTCGTGATCCTGGGCGCGGCGGGAAGGGGGGCGATTCCCCCAGCGGGGAAGGTGGGTAGTGGACCCCACCATTTTTCTTTTAAGGGTTTTGCCTACCGACCGATCAACGGGGCAACACCGAGAACACCATTTCCCCGTCATGACCACTTTCTTCACCATCGTCGCCCTCGTTCATATCTGCGGTCTCTACGCGATGCTGATCGCCCTGCGCCGCGCCCCGGTTGCCGTCGAAAGCAGCCGTGGCTTCCAGGTGATCGCGCAGCCCGGGGACGTACGTGAAGTTGCCGCCGCCCAGGCGCGCACGGCCTGAACTATTTAGCAGGGGACTGTGTTTAAGGGTACTGCTCCCGGCTCGCGAGGCCGGGAGCTTTTTTGTTTACCCATGGCGCGCGGCGTGGCGACAGTCGTGCGATGACCGCACCCGCTCTTCGTCTGAAACACAACGCCGCTGCCCGTGCGCTGCGCGGGCACCCCTGGGTGTTCGGCAACGAGGTGGAGGTCCTGGCTCCCGCGGCCCACGACGGTGAGGCGGTCGAATGCCGCGACGCACGTGGGCGCTTCCTCGGCAGCGGTATCTACAACAGCCGTTCGCAGATCGTCTGGCGTCGCTTCAGCCGCGACCATGCGGCCTTCGACGAGGCCTTCGTGCGCGGGGCGCTCGATCGGGCCATCGCGCGGCGCGAGGCGCTGGCAGGCGAAGCCGGCCCGACGGCCGCTCGCCGGCTGGTCTGGAGCGAGTCCGACGACCTGCCGGGCCTCGTCGTCGACCAGTTCGGTGACGTGCTTGTGGTCCAGACCCAGACTTTGGCGACGGAGCGCCTGCTCGGCGCGGTGCTGGCCGCGCTCAACGAGCGGCTGCGTCCGGCGGAGATCATTGTGCGCAACGATGCGCCGATTCGCCGGCTCGAGGGCCTGCCCTCCGAGGTGCGGACGTTCTCCGGCCGGCCGTACGAACCGCGCTGGGTGCGGATTGGCGGGCTCGACTACTGGCTCGACTTGCAGGGCGGACAGAAGACCGGGTTCTACCTCGACCAGACCCGCGAGCACGCGAAGGTCGCGCGCCATGCGGCGGGGCGCCGCGTGTTGGACTGTTTCTGCAACCAGGGGAGCTTCGCGCTCCATGCGGCGAAGGCTGGTGCGGTGCAGGTGCTCGGGTTGGACAGCTCGGAGGAGGCGATCGCGCTGGCGCGGCGCAATGCGGAGCGCAACGGCGCGACCGGCATCGAGTTCGCCCCCGCCAACGTGTTCGATTTTCTGGCGACGAAGGACGCGACGACATGGGACGTCATCGTGCTCGACCCGCCGCCGTTCGCCCGCTCCCGGAGCGCGCTGGAGAACGCGCTGCGCGGCTACAAGGAGATCAACCTGCGCGCGATGCAGCGCCTCACGCCCGGCGGCGTGCTGGCCACCTACAGTTGCTCGCACCATGTGACTGCCGAGGTCTTCCGCGATGTGCTCGCCGAGGCGGCGCACGATGCGAAGCGCAAGGTGCAGGTGCTCGAGTTCTGCCACCAGCCGCCCGATCATCCGGTGCTGGTGACGATGCCGGAGAGCGAGTACCTGCGCGGCTACATCCTCCGGGTGGAGTAGGGATGCGGACCGGTGTGGTCTCGGCATTCGTCGCGGGTTGCAGAGCGCCCGGGCCGTTGGGCGCCCGGGCTGCGGCAACGCCGTTCCCAACGTAAAACAGGTTCCGCCCCGGACGGGAAGAATCGGGGCGGGTGCGGAGCTGATCGCTGAGTGATCGCCGGGGCAGGTGCCGACTGGGGCGATGGATGGGAGCTGAGATTCGTCGTGAGGGTCGAGTCAGAGACAGGACCTCCGGGCGGGCATGCCGGCAACGTGGAACCGGTCTCCGACCGGTCGCGCTGGCCAAGATCCGATGGCTCGGCACCCTCCGCCCGACCACCGAACGAGTCGCTGTTTCCAGGAAGACGCGGGACGAGCGGCGCGCTCAGCGGGCGTTGCGGGCGTACAACAGGGCGAGGGAGCGGCCGGCGTCGGGTCGGCTGTCGCCGAAGACCGCGCGCCACAGGCCGCGAAGGAAGAACGCGATCTTTGTCCAATGGCGGGCGGCGACCGCGCGGAACAGGCAGCGGGTGTTGAGCCAGAACTGGAGTCGGCGGGACATGGCGGGAACCGGTCGCAGAAGACCGGAGACGGAGCATCCAGCGGGGATGAGGCGGACGGTAGACGGGTGTGAAGGGGCGAGGACAGGCCACCGACAAACGGACCGGCGGCAGGGCGGGCATCGGGATCGCCTGGAGGCGGCGGGCACTCGATGCTCGACCGGAAGGGGCGTTCAGTAGCAGCTCCGGGGCTCGAGGTCCCGCGCGAGCATCGCGAGCAGGCCGGCGGAGGTGGCCAGGCCGGCCCCGAGGCCGAGCGCCTGAGGAGTGATCACGGAGAGGTTCAGGAGCGCGATGATCGCGGCGGTGGCGATGGCGGCGGCGGAGATCAGGAGCGGAGCGGAGGAGAGGAGGTTCTTCATGGTAGTGTTGGTTATGCCCTCCCTATTGCAGTGCTCGTGCCAAGCGTCACGCGGTGCCGCAACTGCTTGGGGACCAACATGAAGAGGCTTTCAGCCCCGCCGCGGGTTTTCGACGGCTGTAGCTCTGTCGAGACCCGGTCGTCCCACAAACGGAACAACCCGGGGGCGTTGCCCGGGGGGCGCCGCGCGCGGCCGCGCCGGGCGCGGTGCGGTCGTGCCGCGTGTGGTGGAACGGCGGTTACTCCACGCGCATGCAGCGCGGAGGGCGAAAGGCGTGTCGTCCCGAAGGGGTGGGTCGTGCGCCTCCGTACGGCTGGTGCGAGACCACCGGTATCAGAGTTCTGCGGGTGTAGTCCGTGGTCGGCGCTGCCGCGGCTACTTCGCCGCTCGCAGGTTGTTCGGGTCGAAGGCCACGGCGGCGCGTTCGTGGCGCGCTAGTCGACCGTCGCCCACGAAGGTCTTGTACTCCTCGCTGACGGCGGTCCCGGCCAGGATCGCTTTCACACACGCGATCTGCTCGCCGACGAAGTCGCCGTCGATCGGGCCGCCGTGGCCGGGCAGCACCCGGCTGAACTCGGCCGCACGAGCCTCCACCTTCTCCAACGACTGCAGGTAGGTCTCCAGCGGCAGGCAGGTGCGGAGGAAGAGCCAGACTAGCATGTTCGAGTTGTCGCCGGCGAAGAGGAGCTTGTGGCGGCTGTCGAGGAGCACGATCTCGCCGGGGGTGTGTCCCGGAGTCTCAATCACCTCGAGCGTGCGCCCGCCGAGGTCGATCCGGTCGCCGTCCTTCACGGCGTGCAGGGTCAGGGGTTGCACCGGGCCCGCGTAGAGATCCGTGGTGGGCACCACCGCGCCGCCGAGCATGCCGGCATACGCGCGCAGGTCCTCGGGCGTGGCCATCTTCCGGATATCGGTGAAATCCGCGGGGTGGGCCAGGATCGTGCCGAACTGGAAGTTCGCACCGACATGGTCGGGATGCCCGTGGGTGTTGACCACGGTGAGCGGAAGCGACGTGAGCGACCGGGCGAACCCGAGCAGGTCCGCCGCGCCGGCGCCGGTGTCGATGAGCAGGGCGCGTTCGGTGCCGATCACGAGGTAGACGTTGGCGATGCCATGGTCGTCGATGCGCCAGGTGTTGGGCGCGACCTCCTCGGCCGTGAACCAGCCCGAGGGCCGTGGCGCAGGCTTGACCGGCTCGGCGTGGCCGAGCCCGCAGCTGCCCAGGAGGGCGGCCAGAACGATCAGGATACGGGGCATTCTGCGAATCAGGGGATGTGTCATGGGAAAGCGGGTGGAGCGGGCGGCGGCCGCGGCCGTGACTACTCGGCACGCAACGCCTCGAGCGGATCGGCGCGGGTGGCGCGGCGGGCGGGCACGGCACAGGAGAGCATCGCGACCACGAGCAGCACGGCGGCGACGGTGGCGAGCACCAGCGGGTCGGCGTGGGCGAGGCGCGGCAGCCACGAGCCGAGCAGGCGGCCGAGGGCGAAGGAGCCGGCCACGCCGACGAGGAGGCCGAGCGCCGTCCAGCGCAGGCCGTGCAGGAGCACGAGCCGGAAGACGTCGGCCGGCTGGGCGCCGAGCGCGAGGCGGATGCCGAACTCGCCGCGGCGTTGCGCGACGACATGCGAGACCACGCCGTAGAGGCCGATGGAGGCGAGCACGAGGCCGAGCACGGCGAACCACGCGAGGATCTCGGCGGCGAGGCGCAGCTCACGTTGTTGCCAGTCGGCGATCTCGCGCACGGTCCCGGTGGAGGCGAGGGCGAGATCGGGGTCGACTTCCGCGACGGCGCGGCGGAGCGCCTCGGCGAGGCCGCCGGGGGCGGGACTGCGCAGCACGATGCGCACATAGGACCACGGCTCGTTCTCGAGCGGCTTGTAGACGACGTACGGCGTGGTCGGCGCCTGGGTGGCGATGGCGGAGTCGACATCGCGCACGACGCCGACGACCTCGGCCCAGTAGGCCTTGCCGCTGTCCATGCTGCCGAGACGGCGGCCGACGGCGCTCTGCTTGGGCCAGAGCCGGCGGGCGAGCGATTCGTTGATGACGACGACGTTCCATTGCTTGCCGCGCTCGAGGCCGGGATTGTAGAGGCGCCCTTCCACCAAACGGATACCGAGCGCCGGGAAGAACTCGGCGGTGGCCATGACGTGGAAGGCGGCGGGCATGAGCGAGGCGTCGCCGGCGGTCTGGCCCTCGACGAGCACCTGGCGGTCGCCGTTGTAGCTGTCGATCGGGAGCGAACTGGTGATGGCGACCTGTTCCACGCCGGGCAGGTTGGCCAGGCGGAGCTGGATCTTGCGGAAGAGCGCGGTGCGTTTGTCGTCGGTGTCGATGCGACGCTCGGGCACGGGCAGGTCGCCGACGATGATGCGGTCGACATCCCAGCCCGGAGCGCAGTCGGTGAGACGGGAGAAACCGCGGTGGATGATGCCCGCGCCGGCGAGCAGCACGAGGGCGAGAGCGACCTCGGCGACGATGAGGGTCTGGCGCACGCGGTGGTGGCCGCGGCCGGCGCTGGAGCCGCGCGACTGCTGCTTGAGGGCGGAGTTGACGTCGGCCCGGGCGGCGAACCAGGCCGGGGCGAGGCCGAAGAGGATGCCGGCGAGCAACGCGACGAGGAAGGTGGCGACGAGCACGGGGGCGTCGAAGGCGAGGTCGAGGGGTTCGCCACCGAGGCTGTAGCGGTTGGCGATCACGCGGCCGAGGGCGAGGGCGACGAGCAGGCCGACGAGGCCGCCGATGAACGCGAGCACGAGGGACTCGAGCAACTGCTGGGCGAGCAGGCGGCGGCGGGAGCAGCCCAGCGCGGCGCGGATGGCGAACTCGCGCAGGCGGGCGGTGGCGCGGGCGAGCTGGAGGTTGGCGAGGTTGGCGCAGGCGATGAGCAGGACGAAGCCGGAGAGGGCGAGCAGCAGCCAGGAGATCTGGCGGCTCTGGGGGTTGGTGAGCGACTCGTCGAGCGGCACGGCGCGGTAGCGCAGGCCGGTGTAGCTCTCGGGAAACTGCTTCTGCTGCACCGCGGCGACGGAGGCCAGTTCGGCCCCGGCGCGCTCGGGGGTGGCGCTGGCGCGCAATCGGCCGATGAACCAGAACGCGCGGTAGTCGCGCCAGTCGAGCTGGTCCTTGGTGAAGTTGAGCGGGCGCCAGAACGCGGCGGCGCCCCAGAGCTTGCGGTAGTCGAAACTCGGAGGCATGACGCCGACGACGGTGACGTTCTCGCCGTCGAGCCGGAGGGTGCGGCCCAGGACGGTGCGGTCGCCGCCGAAGCGGCTCAGCCAGAAGGCGTGGCTGAGGAGCACGACCTGGTTGCGGCCGGGCTGGAACTCTTCGGGGGTGAAGGCGCGGCCGAGGAACGGAGTGATCCCCAGCGTGGCGAACACGCCGTCGGAGACATTGACGCCGCCGATGCGCTCGGTGGGGCGATCGGGTTCGGCGAGGGCGACGGCCTCGCGGTTGAGGAAGACATACGACTCGAAGGCGGTGGACTGGGCGCGGATCTCGTCGAGCTCGATGGCCGAGTACTGGTAGATCGCGCCCTGGCGGAGCTGGCCGACGAGGCGCACGAGACGGTCGCGGGTGGGGAACGGATTGCCGCGGAAGAGCAGCGCCTCGACGACGCCGAGCATGGTGGCGTTGACGCCGATGCCGAGGGCGAGGGTGAGCACGGCGACGGTGGTGAAGCCGGGGGCCTGGGCGAGACGGCGGAGGGCGAGACGGAGGTCCTGGAGCATGGGGAAATGACGAAGGACATGAGCCCGCTGACGGGCGGGCGAAGGCGAGGGGATGCGGCGACGGTCGGCGGGCGACCGCGGCGCGGAGGAACGTGGTGAAGGATGGAAGCGATCGCCGCGGAAAAGGCGAGGGGTGAAACCGCTGCTCCCGAGGATAGTTGCGGTGTGGTGCGGATCTGGGGATCGGGCGGTGGCGCCGCGAAAGAGGCAGGTCCGGGAGAGGACAAACTGCGAATGGCGCGGTGCGGGGGCTGGCCGGGCGTAGCTGGACGACGGGGTCGTTCAGCGGGTTGGATTCGGACGTGGAGTCACAGAGCGCACGGAGGGGCGGAGGAGGTTAACCGCAAAGAACACAAAGAGCGCAGAGAGAGCGTTCCGTCAGTCGGCCGCCGGCCAGGCGGTCGGAAGGTGGATCCATCCTTCGCAAGCGGCAACCGGGCGTTCGGTGCCGGGGGGCGTCGTGCTGTCGCCAGTCGTGCAGCACCGCGCGGTGAGGGCGGCGAGCAAGGCGTCGAGGCCGTGGTCGGTGGCGGCGCAGGCGGCCGGAATCTGCAGCCAAGGCAGCGCGGCGCGGAGACGGCGGAGCGTGGCAGTGCGCTGCGTGCGCTCGGGTTTGCCGGGGCCCTTGTAGCCGCGGTGCGGCAGCTTCCACGCCTTCAGGCTGCCGGCGGGATAGACCTCGTAAAAACGCCCGTCGCCGCTGTGGTCGGTCACGCCGTGGCGGCGCAGCAGCGCCATCGCGCGCATGGCGGGCAAGGCGATCCGATCCGTGGACACGCTGAGCGGCATGAGTCCGAGTTGTTCGCGGACGTGGCGGTCGGTGAGCCGCAGGCGGAGGTTGGTGCGCAGGGCGTCGTTGTCGGTCCACGTGGTCGCGGTCCAGTCGGCGACTGCGGCGCGAAACGCCTCCGGCCAGCCGAACGGCGCGTCGATCCCGATCACGTCGGCTTCGCGGATCAGCGCATCGAGATCGGCATCCGTGCAACCGACACGCGGCGCCGCGGCGATCGCCCTGCCGCGTTCCCAGCGCACAAGGCACGCCGCCGTGTCCGCCGGCATGGAGGCGAGGTCGATGCCGAGGGTGATCATGCGCGTGGCTCGTCGGGTTCAGCCGAAGAAGCAGCAGTTGGCGTCCTGATCGACGATGCGCAACGCCTTGGCCAGCGAGGTGGCTTCGGGATGTGGCGCGTAGCGGTGCCATTTCAGGTCGGCGCGCTGCCAAAAGATCCGCCACGAATCACTCACGCGCACGTAGGTGAGTTTGGCGATGGGTTCCTCGGTGTGCTGGTTGGGGTCGTTGTAGCGCGGACGCACGTAGAAGAGCTCGATGGACTGGCCGGCGATGCGCTGCCCCTCGCGCATGAGGTGGCGGATATTCAGCTCAGGGCGACGGCGGGACCAGAACTCGCGTTCGAGGGTCGCGGCGTGCGCGGCGATTTCGTCTTCGGTGAAGGCCATGGGTGGGGCGGCTTCTGTTCGTCTCACTCAGCCTTCGGCGCCTTGATGGCTTTCCGAGCCTTCGACTCCAGCTTTTTGATGCTGTCGGCAGGGGGCAGGTGCTCGGGCATGGTGCCGCCCAGTTCCCGGATGGTTTGGCGGACCTTGGCGCCGACTTCATGGTGCGCGCGGTTGGCCTTGTCCTTGCCGACGATCTTCTCCCGTCGGAGTTTCTCCTCGGCTTGGGTGGCGCGGAAGAGGTTGGCGGCGAGTTCGGTGCTGCCCATGTGATCGAGAATTTGCTGGCCCTTTTTGAGCCCCTTGCGGGCGTGGATGTCTTGAGCGCCGAGGCCGCCGTAGAGGCCCATGTAGCCGTGGTTCTGGAAAATGGCATAGTCCCGCGGCTCGACGACTCCGGCGTCCTTGGCAGCGTCGGCGAGGTGGCTGTTGTGGGTGCGTAACTCCGCGCGGATGGTGAGGCGACGGTGGGCTTCAATCTCCTCGTCGGTGAGTTCCTGCCGGCGGGTCTGGACGGCGAAATAGGTCTGGCCGACAGCGACGATCTCTTTGGCCGGATCGGCGTTCTGGATGACGAGATAACACGCATAGCGCGACATCATCACCGTCTGGACCGGACGTTGGCCGCCTTTGCCAATCTCGATCATTTCGGTGATTCCAACGAAATGATCCTCCACCCGTTGGCCGCTGTTGAAACAGGCAGTGCGGGCCTTCTCGATGACGGCATCAAAGTTGCGGTAGTCGGAGTAGCCGAGCACGCGGGCGAAGTCGCGGCTGGACCAGAACTCGTTGCCGGCCGCGTTGGTGCGGCGGATCTGCTCGAACGGGGTGATTTCGTGGCTCATGGCTGGCGAAGACGGACCGGTTGCGTGGGGCAATGAGAACGCGGCGACACTGTCGCCCGAGCCGGAGGCGGGCGAGTCGGAATGCGGGGCAACGGGCTGCTGGGAGCGCCAAGCTCCAGCCTGGCCGGGCGTAGCTGGATGACGGGGTCGTTCAGCGGGTTGGATTCGGACGTGGAACCACAGAGCGCACCGAGGACACGGAGGGCCGGAAGAGGTTTACCGCAAAGAACACAAAGAGCGCAGAGCACTGCTCAGTCGGTCGTGGCGCGGAGGGCGTGGACGGGGAATCGAGGAGGGCCGAGGGAGATGGAACCACTGAGGGGCTTCGCCAAGGGGCGGAGCGACGATTGTGGCCGCACGTTCTGCCGGACGGCAGAACCTTCGGGGTGGTGGGGACGGCGCCCGCTGATCGCGGGCGGGAAAGTGGTTCGGTGGTTGGGTCGGGATGTGGCGCCGCGCGCGAGAACGGTGAGGGACGGGAGGGCGCCGCGGATGAACGCGGATGGACGCGAAGGTGCTGAGCGGCGGCGGTGATGAGGGGCGGAGAGGTGGAACCACTGATGCGCTCCGCCAAGGGGCGGGCGTTGGAAGTGTCCTGCGGCTGATCGCCTCCGGGGTGGTGGGGACGGCGTCCGCTGATCGCGGGCGTCTCGGAGGTGGTGCCGTTCGCGAGAACGGCGAGGGGCC